>JADKJR010000003.1:300000-478622 GCA_016720925.1 Betaproteobacteria bacterium
ACCCAGAGAGAACTACGGCATTTGTTTGACATTATCGATCTGTTCGATGTGGATTTCCTGGCGGGCTACTCGGTTGGGCTGTTCCAGATGTCGACCGACGTGAAGGCGCTCAGCGCGGATCTTGATCGAATATTTGGTACCGCCGCGCAGAGCCCGCTTGCGGGTATTGTGCGCATCATTCCCATTGAGCGTATGAACGGTTTGCTGGTGGTTACCACGCAGGCGAAATACCTTGAGGAAGCCAAGAAATGGATCGAGCGACTTGACCGTGCGGGCGGCGCAACCGGGGGAATGCGTCTAAACGTGTACGCGGTACAACATGGAAAAGCCGAAAAGCTGGCGCAATTACTGAGCGAAGTCTATGGCAGCAAGCAATCCTCGAGCGGCGGACCAACACTCGCGCCAGGTCAGCGTCCCGCACAGATAGGTACCGCACCAACAGTCTTACCAGGACAGCCTGCCGCACCTCCACAGGCGACGGCCCAATCATTGGTTGCGTTTTCCGGCAGCGGCGTGTCGGTTTCCAAAGATGTGAAAATCATTGCCGACAACGACAATAACGCGTTGTTGATTCTTGCCTCGCCATCGGATTATGAAACCATCCAGAGCGCATTGCGGCAACTCGACGTTGCGAGGCGTCAGGTGTCGGTGGAAGTACTGGTTGCGGAAGTCACGTTGAACGACGAATTAAAGTTTGGCATCGAATGGTTCGTCAACGCTCGCAACAATACGCTCGGTTCCATGCGTGATGGTGCGACCGCACTTCCAACCCTTCCTGGCCTGCTTGACGCTGCGGGAAAGGCGTTTGATCCGCGCACGGTGGTCAAAGGGACTTCCGGATTACAGCTTATCAACATTGGGCCTGGCGGCGACATCCGCGCCGTCCTGCATGCGCTGGGTACCGACGGTCGATCGAGGGTAATCTCTACCCCGCGGGTAATGGTGCTTGATAATGAAAAAGCGACGATCAATGTCGGTGACCAGATTTCGGTCGACACAGGCGCATCCACCGGCACCAGCACCGGCGGCACCGTTGTGACCACGCGCCAATACTTGAGCACGGGCGTGATTCTTAGTGTAACGCCGCGGATCAATGCGGGCGGCCGCGTGACGCTGGATGTCAATCAGGAAGTGAGCGCGCCGGGTGAAGGCACTAATCCGACCATTTCCACTCGCAAGGCCCAGACGGTGGTTACCGTAAGCTCAGGAGAAACGATGGTATTGGCGGGACTCATATCGGAGTTGAATACCACCGGATCAACCGGGTTGCCGCTTTTGTCGAAGATTCCGCTGATTGGTGGGCTCTTTGGATCGCAAAGCCTCATCAAGAGACGCACCGAGCTTGTTTTGTTGATTACACCAACGGTCGTCACGAGTCCTGAGGACGCACGCGCGGTGACCGACGAAATTCGCAAGAAGCTCCCATCACTAGAGGGATACTTGCCGAAAAGCATAAAATGATACTTCCGGTATCATAAAACGGCTTCGGGATAAATTTCTCCCAAAGGGGCTTGACGATGTCAACGGTTTTCACTACGCTTTGCGTGTAAACTCTGTTCCTAAGACTTTACTTTAACTTTTTGATTGAAGAATTGGATTCGTTGTGCGTTTTTTGATAATCGGTCGAGTGTTTTTTGCATGTTTTTTGGCTGCAATAGCTGCTGGATGTGCAACAAGCCTTGGCGGCGATTTGGCGCAGGTCCCAAGAGCAGCCAAGACGCCAGAAGAAACAGTTTTGGCCCGCGCGCAGGAGCGCTGGGATGCACTCAAGGCCGGGCAATACGATAAAGCGTATTCCTATATCACGCCGACAACTCGAAAGACGCTGCCGGTTGAAGTATTCCGCGGTCGTATCGCTGGTGCGAGTTGGTTGGATGTTAAGGTAGTCAAGGCAGTCTGTGAACCTGAAGTATGCGATGTATCGGTAAAATTGGACTATTACGTCCTGCCCAATTTGCGGGATTCGCAGACGGTTGATGAAAAATGGATCTTGGACGGTGGCAACTGGTGGTTTGTCTATCGTGGCTAGCGTTGGTTTGAAGTTGTTAAATGCACCAAAAGTGCAAAATGTAATACTAAAATAGCAATAAAAAGACACCAGGAAAATTGTTTGAAAAATGGTGGTAGCTGGTATAAACTTGTAACGTTGTAGCTTCTAAAGTGATCACTTTATTCTCTAAATGGAGTAACCTAAAAAATGAATACGTTTAAAATGAAGTCCATGCACGTAGCGGTACTCGCGGGTTTGGCGGCGATTGGCGCTGCCGGTACCGCTGAAGCAGTGCACATCAATCCGGACGGAACCGGCCAGGTTCTGATTTACCCGTATTACACGGCCCGTGCTGGTCAGGCGACGTTGATCACCATTATCAACAGCCAGAACAACACCAAAATGGTCAAAGTCCGCTTCCTGGAAGGCAAGAACAGCCGCGAAGTACTTGACTTTAACTTGTACCTGTCGCCCGCTGACGTTTGGACCGGCGCTATCGTTGGTACCACCAACGGTGCCCGCGTTGTCACCAATGACAATTCCTGCGTAACCCCGAGCGATTTGTTCGCGGAAACCCGCACTGACGGTGCAGGCAATGCGCTGAATGAGTTCAAGAACTACCAATACACGGGTACTTTCCAGGATGCCGCAGTCTTCGCATCGCTGGACCGTACTCGCGAAGGTTATTTTGAAGTTATCGAAATGGGCGTCATCGATGACAACACAATTGACGGTGACGTGATCGGTGCAGGTACTGCCGCGACCGTGACTGGTTATATCAAGCACAACAGCGCTGGCGTTCCGGCAAACTGCGGTGCGTTGGATTCCTTCGACGACTTCGCCGGCAACCCGGCAACGACTCGTTTCCCGAACACCGGCACGACGCCTGCTTCAACCCCGGTTACCGGTCCGTTCTTCCTGACCCAGCCCCCGCGCGGTGGTTTGACCGGTCGCGCAAGTATCATCAGCTCGGCAACCGGCTCGAACTATACGTACAGCCCGACGGCATTTGACGCATGGTCCACCGTGCAGAAGTACACGGAATCCGGCAATCTGTTGCCTTCGATCGCAAGCGTTGACTCGACCCCTGCAGCCGGCCCAACCAGCAACGTATTTACGTCCGCAGGAATCGTGACCACCGTCTGGCCGCTTACCGCCAATGGCGCACGCGATGCGATGTCCGCTACCATGATGCGCAATACCGTGATCAACGAGTATATCCTTGACGCGGCGACTGCATCGCAAACCGACTGGATCGTTACGTTCCCAACCAAGCGTTCGTATGTTAACGCTGGTACGGGTGCCGCTACCGCGCCGTTCAGCTTCAACTTCCCGAACTCGACGACTGGTTCTTGCGACCCGTATGGTTTCTCCGTGCTGAATCGTGAAGAAGGTGTTCCAGGTTCCCTGACGCCAATCCCGAATCCGTCGCCGCTGCCCCCTGGCGTGACGGTTGCCGGCGCACAGCTGTGCTGGGAAGCTAACGTCGTACCGTTCGCCGCATCGAGCTTGGTTGCGTCGCAGAACACGAATCCTCTGATCACGTCATTGCAGCAGTTTGTCAATGGCGCGACAACGGTTCCAGGTTCGCGCACCACGCCGACGTCGCGTGCTACGCAAGGCCCGAACGGCTATATGTTCATGAACTTCAACGCGTTGGTACAAGTTCTGGCCACCACCGGCGGAACAACCACCCGTACACCACTTGGTGGCGCAGCTGCTCCAGTTGCTGCCGCGGTGTACAACGGTCTGCCAGTGGTTGGCGTGATGCTGCATAACTACCAGAACACCGGCGTTGTGTCGCGTTACGGCGGCACGGTGGATCACAAGTTTACGCGCAGCATCACGCCGTAATCGATTCACATTGCAACACTGCAATAGTCAAAAAGGGGTGCTTGGCACCCCTTTTTGTCGTTTAACACTTGAAGGTCGTATGCAAAAATTAACATATTCCGGGGTGATCCCCTGCTACTATCCGCGCGTGCCTCTAACCATAATAAAGAACTTATTGCACTCTGCCAGGACTAATACGTGAACGTATCTGCCATCTTCAAAAGGAATATCATGAATTTCTCCAAACTACGATCGCTACTGATATCAGGGCTGGTCGTTGCCTGTTCAATTGGCACTGTACAAGCGCAAACGGTCACCGTGAACGGTGCAAGCTGCCCTGGCGCGACGGTGACTTATGGCGCGGGCTCAATTGCAATTAGTACCAGCAATTGCGGCGTCACCGTGTCTCCACCGGTGATCAATGCCAGTACGCCGCCCATTGGCACCGTAAATGTTATCTATGCCACCCACACTTTTACTGCGAGCGGTGCAACTCCGATTACGTGGGCCCTTTCCAGTGGGTCGCTGCCGGCTGGCCTGACGCTTTCGTCGACGGGCGCACTCGCTGGTACTCCGACCGCCACGGGAACATTTCCCTTTTCCGTTACAGCGTCCAATTCGGGCGGCCCCAGCACCGCACTAGCGAGCTCGGTAACCATTAGTCCGGCAAGCGGCCCACCGGCTATTCAACTGCCCGCGCCAGCAGCCGTAGCAACCGTAGGGGTGCCGTATACCTTCCAATACAGCTCAACTGGTGCTCAGCCGGTTACCTATGCCGCAACGGCGGGATTACCTCCAGGAGTCACGCTGACGTCTACCGGTCTGCTCAGTGGAACGCCAACCACCGGCGGTGTATATAACTTTACGGTTACGGCGGCAAATGGCACGCTGCCCGATGCGACTCAAGCAGTCACCATCACGGTTAGCACGCCCGTTGCGCCAGTCATAAGTACCGCCACACCGCCGGCAGGAACGCAAGGAACACCATACAGCTTCTCCTTTGGCGTATCTGCCGGAACCGCCCCGATCACGTGGACGGTCTCCTCGGGTACCTTGCCTGCAGGCTTGACACTGGCGGGATCCGGGCTGCTCAGCGGAACACCGACTACGCCGGGCACCTATATGTTCGCGGTACAGGCAGCCAACGGTACATTGCCCAACGCGATCTCGACAACCTACTCGGTTGTCATCGCGGCGCCACCGGTTGGAACAGGCGTGCCAACGGTCGACATCAATGGCGTTGCGATTACGCCTGCTCCTCCGCTCCCGTCAAAGGAAGCCAAGAAGGCTGGCGCCACACATCCAGCTCCGTCTGGGGGAGGCAACTATCCTAACGGTGAAATCCGCGCGTGGTCAGTCGCACCGGCCCGTTGCGGGAACACCCTGCCGGCCATAACCACGCTCTGGTATCACAACATCAACTTCCTCGACTACGGCGGCCAGAATGCGATCGATAATATCGAATTCGCCCCGAATCAAGCGTTGGCCTATGGCTTCGTTGCCCCGAGCATTGGCACATTCACCGGATACAACGGAAATATCCAGATCCAGACCGGGACGTCCGGAACGCCTTCGCCCACTTTTGTGACTATTTCGGAGACGCTATGCGACTTTGATGTGGCCAAGGTTGCGACGGCAACAGCCTGCTATACCACCGCGGGAGCAGAGAATGGATTCGGATTCCAGATCACCAATGCGCCGACCACTGCATGCAAACTCGTTCCTGGCAGGCAGTACTACCTGAATCTCCGATTCCAGGATGCGCGCCCCGCGCCACTTGGTACGCCGACGCTCGATGCTTGCACGACACAAAACGCTTCCAGTTGCGGGGCGATTTTGCGAATCTCGATTACCAACGCGTACTAGGTTTTTCTCCCCCCACCAAACGCAGGCGGAATGGTATTCCGCCTGCGTTTTACTTACGTCAATCGATCATGGCCACAAAACTCCAACAATCCCTGTTTGTCCTCATCGCCGTTGTCGCGCCGCTCACGGGGCTTCATGCGCAAATTACCCCGCTCCTGCCGCCGGAAAAGGTGCTCGCGTCCAACCAGCATACGTCTGTCACTTACGCGGATTTTGAGGCGGAACTCGCCCGCATCCCCCAGCGCGACCACTTTGAGTTTTT
Source organism: Betaproteobacteria bacterium (assembly GCA_016720925.1). Taxonomy (NCBI): domain Bacteria; kingdom Pseudomonadati; phylum Pseudomonadota; class Betaproteobacteria; species Betaproteobacteria bacterium. Next base: position 305,952 of record JADKJR010000003.1, read on the forward strand.
GCAGGATCGACAGCGCTCGCGCAGTTGGTGGACAACATCCTCATCAACAAGACGCTTGCCATCGAGGCACGCGAAAGCAAGCTGGAAAATGATCCCCGTGTGCAGGCAGAGATTCGTAATCAGACAGACAAGATACTGGCAAAGTATCGTGGACAGCAAATACAAAGCAGCGCGCCGAAAATTGATTACGCGGCACGCGCCCGGGAAAACTACCTGGCAAACCCGGAGCGATTCACGACCCCGGCTCTCCACGATGTATGGCATGTGCTAGTTGGTGTAAAAGGCCGCACCCAGGAACAAGCGAAGGCGCGAGCGGGAGAAATTCGCGCCAGATTGATGGCCGGCGAGTCACCGGAGCAGCTCGCGTCCGCATTGTACGACGATGAATCCGCGAGAAAGAACGAAGGTAATCTGGGATATGCAGAGCTGAAGAACTACGATGTTCGTTTTGGCGCCGCGGTCAAGAAACTCAAGGTTGGCGAAGTTTCACCGGTATTTGAATCAGAATTCGGATTTCATGTCGCTAAACTTCGGGATTATCGTGCCCCCAAGAAGTTCCCGTTTGAGGCAGTGAAGGAAGAGCTTCTCAACGAAGCCGAAACGCAATATCTCCTCTCGGTATGGGAAAACCACCTTCGGAAAGTCAGGAACGATCCAAAACTGCACGTGGACGTCGAGGCGTTGGAGGCCCTGCGGCCAAAATTACCCCCGATCCCGCCGCTTGTTCCGGCTGCCACAGCTGCCCCAAAAACTTAGGGCAAATAAAATATGCATGCGCAAGGTTATCCCCTGCTACTAGCAAGGTTTACCGAACGCGAGATATCAACCCGCTTTGCCGGTAGCGCGCTGGGATTTCTCTGGGCGCTGCTCGGGCCATTGATGCTGCTGGCGATTTATTCGTTTGTCTTCGGCCAGCTGTTCCAGCAACGGCTGGGCGATCTGGGTACAGAAAGCTACACGCTGTTTGTCGCCACCGCGCTGTGGCCGTGGATGATGTTCTCGGATGCGGTCTTGAGGGCGATGCAAAGCATTCAGGCCAATTCTTCACTCGTCAAGAAGGTCGCCTTTCCCCACCTTTTACTCGTACTCGCAGCCATAAATAGCATTTTTCTGGTGCATTTGGCGGGCTATGTGGTGGTCTTGGCGGTACTTGCACTTGCTGGAGCGCAGATCCATCTCGTCGGCATTCCGGTTGTATTCATAGCTATCGCGACGCTGTACTTTTTCGCGCTAGCGGTGGGTTCGATTCTGGCGGCGTTGCAGACATTGCTGAGGGATATTGAGCAGGCTGTTGCGCCAGCGATCATGATGCTGCATTACCTGACGCCGGTTTTATATCCCATCACGTTGATTCCACCGGCGTATCGCCACTGGCTCAGCTGGAATCCGTTGGCAACCGTCATGCAGCGGCTACGCGACGGATTGATACTTGGCGGGGGGCCACAATTAGGTGATTTGTGGATGTTGTTTGCCAGCATGATGACCGCGATGCTCGGCATTGCGTTCTTCATGCGCCTTTCGCCCTATTTCGAAGACTTTCTATAGCCGGTCTCGAAAAGTTAGCCCAGTAGAGCGTTGCCGAGAAACGCGGGTCGCATCGCAACTGACGATGTTCTGCACTCGTTTATAATGGCGAGCTCCATCCCCGCCTGCGAAACCCATGTCGGGTTCCCCGGATTCTTCCCGCGATGCCCCTGTGCCTCACACCGCTTCAGACATTCTTGTCCGTATAGACGGCATTGGTAAGGACTATCCCATCATTCGTACGGGGTCCGGTCGGCTGCAGACGATCTTTGAGCTGCTAAGCGGTCGGGCAATTCATGAGTTTTATCGCGCGCTCGAGGATGTCACGCTGACGATCCCGCGCGGCGAATCGTGGGGAATAATCGGAGAAAATGGCGCCGGTAAATCGACGTTGCTCAAAATCATCGCCGGCGTGGTGAAGCCAACGCGGGGCACATTGGTTGTGCAGGGACGCGTGAGCGCGCTGCTCGAGTTGGGCACCGGATTTCATCCTGAATATAGTGGACGCGACAACATTTTTCTTGCTTCCGCATTGATGGGATGGAGCCGCGCCGAAACGCATGATCGGATAGAGGATATCCTGGCGTTTGCGGATATCGGAGAACATATTGACCAGCCAGTCAAAACCTATTCGTCAGGCATGGTGGTGCGATTGGGCTTTGCCGTGGCTACAGCACTGTCGCCGGATCTCCTGGTTACCGACGAAGTGCTCGCGGTTGGCGACGAGTCTTTTCAGAAAAAATGCCTTCGCTGGATGGAAAACTTTCGCGCGCGCGGAGGTACCTTGTTGTTATGCTCACACAGCATGTACCACATCCAATCGCTGTGCCAGAAGACCGTCTGGATCCATTCAGGGAGGATGCGGATGCAAGGTGAAAGCTTCGAGATCACCCAGGCTTACTTGGCGCACCACGAGGCGAGGAACAGGCGAGAGACTGCGCCGAGTGCGCCGCCACCAGCAGGAGCACCATACCCCCTTCTGGATTCAATATGGATAGAGGACGAAGCGGGTGGCAAGCGAGATTTATTTGATATGGGCGAAAACATTTCCCTTTGCGGGATATTCAATAGTCCCGATGATCAATCCACCGTGCTAATGGCGGGAGTTACACGCATGGATGGCACGCCTGTATTTGGAACGTTTTCAAATGACCGGGGATTCATCGCCAATCGTCTGACCACAAATCGGTTTGGGTTCTGCTTCATGCTCAAATCGAACACCCTGCTTCCTGGAATTTATCACCTGCGTGCGCACACGCTCGACGCGCACGGCCTGCGTCTTTTTGACACCCGTGAGTTGGCAGTGACGATTCGTGGTCAAACCCGTGACCATGGGCTAGTGCGCCTTGACTATCACTGGTTACCGGGTCACGAGAGCCAGTCAGACCCATGAGCACGCCAACCGCCGAACTGAAGGCTATCGGAGCAACCGCGCTCGCACACCAAGTCGCCGGACGCTTTGCCGAAGCTGCGCAAGTGTATGCCACGCTGTTATCACGCGCACCGCATTCGTGGGCGGCTTGCTACAACCTTGCACTGGTATATCAGCATCTGCAGCGATTGCCAGAGGCGGCAGAGATGTACGCGCGCGCGGTTCGACTGAATCCGCAGCTGGCTGAAGGCTACAACAACCTAGGCAATGTATTGAAGGCGCTGAAAAATGACGATGCGGCAATCGAGGCATTCCGGCAAGCGCTATCGCTGAACCCGAAATTGTCCGAGGCAGGTTACAACCTTGCGATCATGTTGCAGGTGCGTGGTCAATTTGACGCGTCGATTGACGTTCTCCGACAAGCGGTCGCCGACAACCCCTCACACGGAAATGCGTGGGATTCCCTTTATCGCACTTTGCTGGGGCTTGGACGACAGGAGGACGCCATTCAGGCATTTCTCGAGTGGGAGCGCGCGGTCCAGCCCTCGCCTGAATTGGTGGTCGCCGGACTTGCCCTGTCCCGCCCAATGGGAGATCGTGAACGCGAAAGCCGCTACCTCGCATTGGCGCTTGCCTGGCCATTTGCCGAATTTACACCGGGGCAATTCGCACCGATCCTTGGCTTGATCCAGTACTTCGACGTTAGTCGTGAAGAGATTTTCGCCTGCTACCGTCGCTACGACTCTGCCGTCTCCGCGCTGAACCCATCTCCCGTTGCATTGCTAACCCGGCGGGCAGCTGACGCTCGCCTGCGCATCGGCTACGTATCCGGCGATTTTCGCCAGCACGTAATGGGACGCTTGATGCTCAATGTCATTGCAAGCCACGACCGCAGCCGCTTCAGCATTCTGCTGATATCAACGTGCGCGCGCACGCAGCACGACGCGATTACCGCTGCATTTCAGCAACATGCGGATGGATTTGCTGATATCAGCGAACTGGACGACTTCGCTGCGGCCAAGAGTATCGCTGAAGCGGATATCGATGTCCTTGTCGATCTTTCCGGCCACACCAATTCTGCGCGGCCCGGCATCTATGCTCATCGACCGGCGAGATCAATTGTTACTCATCTTGGCTATCATGGCTGCTTGGGTCTAAGCGCGGTCGATTACAAACTTACCGATCATGTTGCCGACCTTGAGGACGCGGCCGCCTATCAAATTGAACCTCCCTACGCCCTTGAAACCTGCGTTTTTCCTTTGCTTCGAGGCTTGCCGGTCGAGATCGATCCAGAATTGGCAACCGACCTCAATTTGGCAGGGAAATTCGTTTTTGGCGCATTTCTCAATATATTGAAGTTGTCTTCACGTTGTCTGGGTCTCTGGCGCCGCGTGCTGGATGCTGTGCCGGAATAGATACTGCTGTTTTCGCCACTTGATCCCGCTGACGAGGCGGCAATAAAACGAATCACTGCCGCTGCAGGAATTGATGCTGCGCAGATTGCTGTTCTCAAAGCGGGAAAAGGTGAAGCCTCATTACGGGCAAGATATCGCCTGGTTGACGCGGTAATGGACACTTTTCCCTATACGGGCGGTGACACTACGCTTGCCGCACTGGACATGGGTGTTCCCGTTGTGACTTTGGCAGGCCAGCGACAAAGCGAACGAATCAGCGCGAGTATCCTCACGCATTTGGGGTCACCGAAATGGTGACTGCGTCAGAGGAAATGTACTTCGTGACCGCAGTCAGGTTGGTGCGCGACGTCAATTTTATGACCGAAACACGGAAAAAAATTGATGCCGCAATCATGATTGCCGCTGCTGATGCCCATACGCATGCGCTCGAAAAGGCAATTGTAGAAATCGCCACACGCAAGCCCGTTGCTGCATCCATGCAGCTTACCGCCCGGCAGTTTTTCCACACCTTGCACGACGCGATGCGGCGCCTCTCCAAGGCGGGGGATGACAAGGAAAGGTTTGCAATTGCGGCGACCTTTGCCGAGTTGCGCAACGAACAGCCGGACTATCCGCCACTACTGCGCGCGCAGTGTGAGCTCGCACAGTCCCTGCAGGATCTACCGCTGGCCGCGGATTGTCTGGCGACACTTCTCGAAAAGTTTCCGGACGACATTGATGCCCGCCTGCAGCTTGCCACCTTTCTGGTCGATCAGGGAGCCGCCGCGGATGCCTTGAGGGTCCTCGACGACGCGTCGATGCTGCCCGGAACAAACGTCCAGGCCCTCAAATTGCGGGTGCGGGCGCATGGCCATTTGCGTCGTTGGGAAGTCGCCCGCCAATACAGTGAATTGGTTGTTGAATATGCGCCTGCCGATGTGCAGGCCCTGTTCTGGCATGGAATGGTTCTCTCGCATACCGGCGAAATTGACGCTGCGCTGGAGACGCTCAATCGAACCCTGATTCTTGCCCCGGATCATGCCGAGGCCGCATACCACGCAGGGGTGTTGCTCGCGGAGCTAGGCAATCATGCAGATGCGGAAAAAGTGTTCCGCCGGGCGCTCAAAATTGTCCCGACACCGGCAACACATTTTCGTCTACTGCATTGCATGAAATCACGGCAGCAGCCCAGCGACTGGTTAGCCGAAGCACGGCGATTTGTCAGCGCCTATCCTGACATAGAGTTTTCACGCCTGATAGAAAGCCGAATTGCCCGCCGACAAGGCGAGCTCGCGCGTGAGGCCGAAATCCTGCTTCCGCTCGCTGAGCAGGCCGCCGCGCTGGATGACGATGCATTGGTCTGCGAGCTTGTCGGCGAACTATTGTCAATCCTGCCGTACCACGACGTATCCCCGCGCCTGCTTCAGCGCCTCCATAGTCGTTACAACGCCGCTGCCCGTGTGATACATCCGCAGCTGGTAGCATTGAGAGCGCCCTCGGAGTTGGCAAGCGGCAAGCTGAAGATCGGCTATCTCGTTGATTTTTCCCTTCCTCTTGTGGAGGACTTGATTGTAAGCCTCGCGGTTCATGCAAATCGTACTCGACTCGTGATGACGGTTTACGCTGTGAGTCCGTTGAATTCTGTGCCTCAACTGCGGCTTGATTCAGTCGGAGTAGGTGTAGTGATACTTGCGGGGCTTGATGAACATCGCTCCGCTTGGAAAATCCGCGCTGACCATGTGGACATACTGGTTGACGCGTCCAGTTTCGGCCTCTATGCAAAACCCGGCCTGCGCTCATATCGACCGGCGCCGATTCAGATTGGCTTGCCTGGATTCGGCCAACCTGCGGGTATCGGTGACTTTGATTTTCTGATTTCAGACCGGACGATGACTCTTGCGATGGAAGCAGATTCCATTTTGCCCGCCCCCTTGTTCGTGGAGACGTGTGCACTGCCCGTCCTGCCGGGCATTCCTGATGCGACGCAGTTCACACGCGCCTTCCTTGGTATTGGCGATAACACAGCGATTTTTGGCGTGCTTGCGCCGGTTGAAATGATATCGTCACGCTGCGTTGGCTTGTGGAAAATCCTGGCGGAACGATTGCCCGATGCTGCGTTTCTGGTGAGCCCACTCGATTCGGATGATGTTGCGCCGATCAGGAACATTCTGATCGCTGCAGGAATTGATTCCGCGCGGATTTTATCTATCACTACACCGCACTCAAGCACGTTTGTGCCTGCACTTTCCGGGATTGTCGATGTCGTTCTTGACACCATTCCCGGGGGTGATTACTTCAGCGTCCGAACGTCCCTCATACTCGGAATCCCGATTGTCACCATGCCGGGTCGCATGCCGGAAGAGAGAGTCGGACTCACAATATTGAGCCACTTGGGTATGGCATCGCCTCTCGCGGCGAGCGGTCGCGATTACGTGGATACCGCATCGCGTTTGGCAGTTGACCCGGATGAACGCGCTGTACAGTCAAAGCGAATCAGAGCGAGTTGGATGGACGCGTCGCTGCCGGGCATGCCATTCTCAATGCAGGAATTCACACGGTGTTTTGAAACAGCCATCTTCGGTGCCTGGGAAAGGCACTCACAGTCTTGTCTCGAAACCAAAACATGACCGACGTGGCAACCACACTCGAACAAGCAGTGGCGCTCCTGCAAAACGGACGGGTCGAAGCGGGCCTCGGGCAATTGGCGAGCCTTGCGAGGTCGCGGCCGACCGACGCGGATGTATTCAGTTGGCTGGCCATAGCCAATGTACGTATCCGCAAATTCCAGGAAGCCCAGAGGGCGATTGAACGGGCAATCGAACTGAATCCCACCAATGCAGGCCTCTATCTGACGGCCGCGAATATCCAGCAGGATCTTGGCAATCTGCCGGCGGCTGTTGATTTGCTGCGTCAGGCGATACGGATACTTCCCACATTTGCGGAGGGACACAACAACCTCGGCATCATTCTCACTGATCTCGGTCGGATCGATGAGGCGATGCCGGCCTTTCATGAGGCAATTCGGCTGAAGCCTGGTTACGCTCGCGCATATGCAAATCTAGCTGCTGCCCAGTTGCGTTCATTACAGTTCGAGAACGCGCTTGCGTCGGCGAAACGGGCAGCCGAACTCAAGCCGGACTACGCCCACGCGCATCACCTTTCCGGAAATGCGCTGGCCATGGCAGGAGATGCGCTCGCTGCAGAGGCCGCACTCAGGACGGCATTGCGCCTCAAGCCGGACTTTGTCGAATCTTCGCTATTGCTTGCCAAGACGCTCATAAAACTAAAACGCCCCGAAGAGGCGGAAGTAGTGCTTCAGCAGGCGCTCTCATTTTCACCGCAACGCCATGAAATTTTTACGACACTCGGCGACATTGCGGCGGCGCGTGACGACCTCGCTGTCGCGACCAAGGCTTTTCAGCATGCCCTTGCACTCCGTCCCGACGATCTTTCGACGACCACGCGAGCCGCCTTGCTTTTGCCAAATGTATACACCAGCGAGTTGCACCTCGAAGCATGCCGGGATCGCATCATACAGGGCATCGCCGGTCTTTACGACAGGGCGGAAGCGCTATCGCAGTCGCTATTGCCAGAACGATTTGGCGACACACTTCCAAACAGTTTCTTGCTTGCCTATCAGGGGCGCAATGATCGGGACCTGCAGCGCGCATACGCCGATTTTGTTCGAAGAATCGCCGATCACGTCTTGCCACTGGAAGTACGGGCGCTTGCGAACGAAATTGCTCTTGATCGGCGCATTCGTGTGGGCTTTTGTAGCCGTTTTTTCTACCGAAGCACGGCCGGAAACTACTTTGCAAGCTGGATCACTGACCTGGATCGTAGTGTCTTTGAGGTGTTTCTGTACCACACGCACGTGATGGAAGATGACCTCACTGCACAGTTGCGCGCCGCGGCAGATCATTTCATTCAGAGCGAAGAAAGTTTCAACTTTTTCATGAAGCGAATCCGGGCCGATCAGTTGGACATCCTGGTCTATCCCGAACTCGGCATGGATCGGGTGGTGTTCCTGCTGGCGGCTCTCCGGCTTGCGCCGGTGCAGGTTTGTGGCTGGGGCCACCCGGTTACACCCGGCCATCGAACAATTGATTATTTCCTCTCATGCGCGGCCATGGAGCCCGAGGATGCCCAGGCGCACTATAACGAGCGTCTGCTCCTGCTGCCAGGTATTGGTACCCGCTATGAACTTCCGCGGTTATCACCAGAGGCTGCAAAGAAGACCCGCAGCGATTACCAGTTGCCCGGGGACCGGCATCTCTACTTGTTCCCGCAGTCGCTGTTCAAGGTGCATCCGGCGAACGATCGCTTGCTGGTGCAGGCAATGGCGAACGACGAGCAAGGCATATTGGTGATGTTTGCAGGACAGAATCAGCACATCACGCAGAAGTTCGTCACGCGGTTATCGATGGCGTTCACCGAACTGGGATTGGCGCCGCAGGGACGCGTCAAGATACTGCCCGCAGTGAATCACGATGACTACAAGCGCATCAACCAGCTCTGCGATGTCATGCTGGACACGCTTCACTGGTCCGGCGGCAATACCTCGCTTGATGCGCTGGCGATGGGCCTGCCGATTGTCACCTTGCCAGGAGAATTCATGCGGGGGCGGCAAACGATGGCGATGCTCAAGCTGCTCGGCGTGGAAGAGCTGATCGCCGCGTCGACCGAAGAATATTTGGCCATCGCACACAAGCTGGCGAAGGATCATTTGTACCGCGACGAGATTTCGCAAAGAATACTGAAACATCGAGATCGCCTGTTCAACGACCCGGTTCCGCCAAAAGTGTTCGGGCAACTTCTGGAAAAACTGGTGCGAGATCCCCATTCGCTGGATGTGGCAGGCAATACTATGGATAAAAATGGACAGTAAAGAGAAGATACTGGCGCGTGCCGAAGCGCTCGTGAGCTCCCGCCCGGTGGAAGCGGCGCAGACGTACGCACAAGTACTGGCGCTCGATCCGTCAAACCTGACCGCACACAACGCGCTTGAAAAGATGGGCGCTGTGGAACGCTACGGTCGCTGGATGCATGTCAATTGCGTGATCGATCCGCACGACGACATCTTCCGTTTTTTTGCCAATCACGCATTGGCGAAAAACCCGATTCGCGAGTACCTGTCAGACGGCTGGAGGACGATGTCGGAGTTGATGCAGTTGTTGGAGCAACTCGACCGCCCGCTGTTGAAAACGCAGTCGGTACTAGAGTTCGCGGCGGGATTTGGCCGGTTTACCCGCCATCTCGCCCATGCCTTGCCTGGGCGTGTAACCTGTACCGACATTCAACCGGGTTCGATTGAATTTCTGCGCGATCAGTTCGGCGTGGATGCATTTTATTCCGCGTCAAATCCTGAGGAGATTGTTTATCCGCGGCAATATGAACTCATCTTTGTGCTCTCCCTGTTCACGCATTTGCCGGTGGAACGATGGGGCGCATGGCTGAAACACCTGCATCGTGGGCTTGCACCGGGTGGGTTGCTGGTGTTCAGCGTGCACAACGAGAAAGCCGCGATGGAGGAGGGCGTTACGTTCGACCAGCGCGGAACGCATTTCATTCGCTCCAGCGAATCTCCCCAACTGGGCGCCGATGAATATGGCACGACCTTTACGACCGACAGTTTTGTCACCGCGCAGATTGAGTCCGCGCTGGGTTGCAAGCCAGTGTTGCACAAGCATATTGCGTTTTGGGTTGGGCAGGATGCGGTGGTTGTTTCGGCTTGATCGCGGCTGACCCGCTCGAAACCTGTCCATGCGCTCCCTCCAAATTTCCAACGCGCGTGCAATGCTGTTTGCGAAAATCGCGGCCGGCATCGCGATTTTCGTGGCCCCGTTCTGGGCGAGCGCAGGGGTTCGGGGTGCCATGTTGTTGCTGGCGAGCGTGGCCATACTGTTTGTTCATATTCGAAACGGACAACTGAAGTATTTGCTTCCACGCGAAAAGATACTCGCTGTGGCTGTTGCCATCTGGCTGATATCCGCATCGGCATGGTCGCTGCTGGGTCAGTCTGCGATGGAGAGCCTTTCGGTCGTCAAACGGGACATCTTCACTTCGGTGCTGGCGTTTTTTGTCTTTTACGCCTTGACGCGAACGCGCGACGATTTGATGCGCTGGATCAGCGTCCTGAACGCGGGCCTTGTCATCTTGACCGGCATGTTGATCTTTGATCCGACCGACCCGCGGGCATTCGGCCCCGCTCGTGAATACGTGGATGTCGGTTGGCTGACGGCCTGGCTGGTGATGGTCGCGCCCCTCATGGCGGTATTGATGTTTCCACCTCGTTCGCTGCGCCGTGGCGCGACGATCCTGCTTATCGTCGGATTGGTATGTATGCTGTGGTCGGCATGGCTATCCGGCAATCGCATGATATGGATTTGTTTTGCCACAACAGTGACGATCAGTGCCGCTATTGCGAGCCGGGGCCGCACGACCAGACCTGATCGAATGCGATTGTTTTTCGTCGTTGCCGGACTGCTCGCCTTGATCGGTTTATTGATGGTCGCGTCAATGCAGTTTCGGGCGGAGGCTGAGGCACCGGGCGGCGCCGGTTCGATGGCATTGATGCTGCACGATAGCCGCGTACAACTTTGGCGCGTGGCGTGGGAAATGATTCGCGAACGCCCGTTTTTTGGCTACGGCTACAGCAATCCGGAATTCCCGGGAATTTTTGCCGCCCATTTCGATCCGGGATGGAGGCACCTTTTTCGGCATGCCCACAACGTGTTCCTGAACTACATGCTGCAAATGGGGGTGATGGGCGCGGTCGTCATTCTTTTTCTGTTCGCGGCACTGGGCAGGACATTCGTCAAATGCGTACAAGCAGGCGGGCTTGCGCGCCTTGCCGGCTATTGCGGCATCGCATTGGTGGTTGCCGTATTTTTGCGAAATTCGACCGATGATTTTTTCACGCGACACGCCGTCCAGTTTTTCGGCGCCTTTGCGGGCATGTTGCTGGGACTGGCGACGCATCGCCCGCCGCTGAATACCGGCCCGGCGAAAAATCGCGGTTAGTCGCTCGCCAAATACGCATCGACATCTGTAGCGGCGTTCCTATTACACGGCGCCACATGCGCGTCATTATTCTCGTTTTCGCGCGGCGAGGAGCGAAAGGTAGAGATTTTTGAGGAGCGTGTACATCTTGTCGGCCGTGAAATATTCTTCGACCCGACCTCTTGCGGCATTGCCCAGCTTTTTGCAGTGCGCCGGATTTTCCAGTACCGACAGCATTGCCTGTTCAAACTTGGCCAGGTTTCCCGCTGGAATCAGGATGCCCGTCTCGCCATCCTCAATTGAATCCACCAGGCCAACAATGTCCGAGCCAATCGTCGGCAAACCCGCCGCTGCCGCATCAATGACGATGGATCCAAATCCCTCCCGGTAGCTTGGCAGGCAAAGCACATTGCTGATGGACAAATACAGGCGGTGATTCTGCGTCATGCCAATATCGCTTACGTTCGTGAATAACGCGGGAGTAGTTGCCCTCAGCGCCACAAGTTCACCATCTGATTCGTCCGGTCCGACGAATAACAATTTGGCGTCCGGATGCGCGTTCCGCACGCGCGAAAAGGCCGTGAGCATATCAATGGCGCCCTTATCGCGGCTTTTCCGGGCGATGAAAGCGAACACAAAATCTCCTTGGCGGATCCCGATTTCATCCTTCAGGCGCTCGTGCCCGGCCTCCAGACCCGGGCGATCAAAGTGTGAAAGCTCGACCCCGGACAACGAACCCTTTCCCAGCGCGGGCAAAGGTCCGCCGTGATTCGAAATATGGTGCTCGTGAAGAAACCTTGATTGCGACGGGCTGTCCGTCAGGCACACGGTGTTCAGCGCATTGACGGTTCTATCCAGCATGTAGAGGAAAAAGCGCGGCACCGGATTCCGGTTGACCCACGTCTGTCCGGTAAACGTATGAATTCGAATCGGTACGCGGCAAATGAAACCCGCCAATGCGCTGAGCAATCCCGCCTTCGGCATGATCGAATGGACGATGTCGGGTTTGTGCGCCCGTAAAAAGCGGCAAAGCGCCCAAAGAGACCGGAGGTCCGCTAGGAGGCTGACCTTCCGGTTGAGATCAATATCGACCCACTGGACGCCAGGGTACGCGTCCTTGTTGGACGATACATCTTGTCCCACCACGTGGACCTCAAAATCAGCCGGCAAACGCCGCAGCGTATTGCCGAGGTGCCAGGGCACGACATACGAGGCGGTAACGACTCTGACAACCTTTGGCTTGGGCGTGTTAAGCATCATTGCCCCGGCTTCTCCAATGGCGTGCGAGTTCGCTCATGCCCGCTTCCATCGAGATTCTGTTCGCGTATCCCAGTTCAGAACTGATTCGATCAGCGCGATAAACGGTCGAATTGGTGAGCGCATCCACCCTGGACGAGGAGAGGGGAAACCCGGGAAAGCCATCGGCGATCGAAGCTATTGCTCGGATCAATGATTCGGGGAGGCGAAGGCGTGGAGGTGTCCTCGCCAATGCCGCCGAAATGACTTGAATGAGTTCTTCCAGTTTCCGATGCTCCGAGACGATGTATTTTCGCCCGTTCCCGGGTAGTGACGCGGTGGCACATAGCACTAAAGCGTCGACTACGTTTTCCACGTGTATGTAGTTTGCAATGGCCCCTGGTCCGCCAACAAAAAAGAACATCCCCCTGTCGATCGCCCGGATAAGCTGAAACAGCGACTGATTCGGCATGTCTGTCGCATAAACATTGGATGGCCTCACCACCACACAGGAAAAATCCTGTTGCAGTGACGCGTCGAGCAAGACTTTGTCGGCGGTGGCTTTTGAAATTTCATACGCGTTTGCCGGGTTGACAGCCGTTTCCTCAAACACATCGCCGCGTGTTTTTCGTCCATATACCCCGGTGCTGCTCAATTGCACCCAGCGCCCGATTTCACCGCCCGCAGCCGCGATGAGATTGGCGGTGCCGCGCACATTCGTTTGTTGCATCTTCGCTTCATCGCGCAATTCCGCCGCGCAGTGGTACATCACGTCCGCGCCGCGCGCAAATTCTTCCAACTGTTCAACCGGAGATGTGAGATCACCGACAAACGCGGATGCACCGGCAACATTTTCTGACGGCGATTTCCGCGTCAGATATCGCACCTGATCGCCGCGCGCGCAATGTCTCGCGATGAGATGTCTGCCAATGAACCCCGTCCCGCCGGTAATCGCGACAATCACATTAGTACCTGTTGAGCAACACCAGGATTCGCCAGAAGAAACTGTCGATTCCCTTCTGCCGCCAAATCACATTCGAAAACGCAAGTGCGACGCGGCGCGACCAGGTCGATTTCGCGTCGACAAACGAATGCAGAACACGTCGTTGGGAAAGCGGGATGCGATCGCCAAAGGCGGACAGGAAAACCGACGCCTGCTCGCTTTGCCAATGCCGGCCATCGCCGCGTCCGGCAAACCTGCGCAAATTTCTCCCGAGCCTGTCCCAACTATTCCGGGCCACGCCAAAGGCATTGCCCGCATGCTGACGATATTTAATGTGGGCATCCGGATCAAAAATTACTTCACCGAAGCATGACAACACCAGATAGCACCACCAATCGTGGACCAGGACCTTGGTTGGCTGATTCAGGCAAACAAGGTCGATTGCCTGGCGATTCAGGACGATGGTGCAGCCAACGCAGACGTTTTCGACCAGCGCATTGCCAAAGCCGATCCTGTTCGGCAATGGCGTAAAGCTGACCGGGGCCATATTGGCGTTAACAACTTCCAGGCGCGAGCAGTACATCGCCGCACGCTCGTTGTGAACGGCGGACAAGACGGAGACCGCTTGAGAAATCTTGTCGGGGAGCCACACATCATCCTGATCACAAAACGCGACGAAGTCCGTATTGGTCATGGCCGCATGTCGCAATAATTCAAAAAAACTCAATGCCGCGCCAAGGTTCTTGTTCCCCGCAAGCAATTCGATGCGCTTCGCCGCATGTTCGCGTTCCAGGATACTTTGCGTTTCGTCGGAAGACCCATCATCCCTCGCCACAATTCTGATGTTGGGATGAGTTTGCTGGTACAGGGAATCCAGTTGCTGCTGAAGGAATGCCCCACCGTTGAATGTGGACAGTAATATCGTCACCGCAGGCGGCGTCGATTGTGCTGTTGCCGTGTTATCCGCTGTATTCATTCAACTTTCAATTTGCCGGCTAATTGACGGCTGTGGTGCCTGTCAATGCGCGAGGATATCGGGCGAGGATATCACGGGCCATTGGGTACAATGAGGGCAATGTTTCCACTCGGCTTCACGCCATCCGTCACCCATGAATCGCCCGGCTAAATCATTATCGATTCTGCACACGGAATCCTCGACCGGCTGGGGTGGCCAGGAGATTCGCATCCTCACGGAGGCGCGCGGCATGCAGGACCGTGGCCATCGGGTGATGTTGCTGACACCGCCGAACGCGGAAATCCTGCCGGCCGCAACACGCATGGGCATTCCAGTCGAGGCAGTCGACATTGAAAGAAAGCGCGTCGGCCCGCTGTTCAAGTTGCGGGCCTGGCTCGCGCGTCATGGCCGTGAATATGACGTCATCAACACGCATAGTTCCACCGATAGCTGGCTGGTCGCGGTCGCTTCCGCGACGTTGGGAAACTTGCCGCCGATGGTGCGAACGCGCCACGTGTCAACGCCAATCAACAACCATCCTTCGACGCGCTGGCTATATCGCAATGCGACCGCGCATATCGTCACCACCGGCGACGCACTGCGCGAACAATTGCATCGCGAAAACGGCTACTCGCTTGATCGCATGACCTCGGTGCGCACCGGGATTGACCTGACCCGGTTTCGCCCGCTCGACAAGCGGGAAGTGAGAAATAAACTCGGGGTCGAAGATTGCCCGACCTTGGGGATACTTGCCACCTTGCGGGACTGGAAAGGGCATCAGCACCTGCTGGAGGCGCTGGTGATGTTGCGTGATCGTTTCCCCGACTGGCGGCTCATCATTGTCGGCGACGGGCCCGAACGCGCGCGCCTGGAAGCGAGCGTCGATGCGCTCGGCTTGCGGCCCATCGTGCGTCTGGCCGGCAATCAGGAAAATGTGCCGGAATGGCTGTCCGCGCTCGACCTCTTTACCCTGCCCTCATACGGCAGCGAAGGTGTGCCGCAGGGCATCATGCAGGCCATGGCCTGTGGGCTGGCGGTCGTAGCCACTCCGGTTGGCGCGGTCGGCGAGGCGGTACGGGACGGCGTCACCGGCGTCATGACCCCGCCGCGTGACCCGCAGGCACTGGCCAAATCGCTCGCCTCGCTCATGTCCGATGCCGCATTGCGCGAGCGCATGGGCGCCGCCGGACTACATTATGCGCAAGAGAATTTCGGCATCGACATCATGCTCGATCGCATGCTTGATGTATTCGCCCGCGTGGCTCGCCCAAGGTGATGATGGAAGCCAAGGTACGCATCACCGCGGAGGAAGCCGCCGCGGCCCAACGCATTCTGACCATCAATGTAACGCGCATTGGTGATACGTTGCTGGCGACACCGGCGCTGCGCGCGATCGCCCGTTTCTTCCCCAATGCCGCCATCACGTGCCTCGGTCATCCGAAGCGGGTGGAGGTCATCCAGCACCTGCCGTACCTCAACAAAGTGGGCGGCATTACCAAGCACCACGCGCTCTATCGAGGCTGGCCAGATGTCCTGCGCAGACCAGAATATGAATGGGCATTCGTGTGGGGTGACGACGCCGCGCTGATCCGCTATGCCTTGAGAAAAGCGAAACACGTGGTCGCCGTGCGCCAGCCCGATGCGCGACTGAATAGCCGCCTGTTTTGCGCAGTCGACGCGCCACCCAGGCCGAGCATTCATGCGGTGGCGTGGTCAATGTCGTTGCCAAACGCGGTGGGCATTCCAGCCGACGGCTATCGTCTCGACTATCGCGTCACGGCGGCAGAATCCGCATGGGCTATTGCACACCTTGCGAAAGCCGGAATGGCGCCCGGCGCGGCGGGGCGGATCATCGGCATGCAGGTCGCGAGTTTCCCGACCAAACCTTACCGCGATTGGCCCATTGAGCATTTCATCGAATTGACCCGGCGCATCATCGCACGCTGGCCCGACGCGCGCTTTGTGCTCTACGGTTCGGCCGACGACAGACCCCGCACGCTGCAATTGGCGGCACAAGCGCAGGGCAAAGCGTTTAGTTTTGCCGGCCAGCTGACGCTGCGTGAAACGGTCGCGATCATGCAGCAGACCGACCTGTACATCGGCGTTGATACAGGCCCCACGCACCTCTACAGCGCCCTCCAAAAGCCCATGGTGGCGCTGTACCATCCCTCATTGCCCAGCGCGCTGTTCAAGCCCCTGCAGCATGCAGCCTTGCATGCGATCGACCATCCGCTGGCAGGCCCCGGGGCCGACCAGACGATACCGATTGGGGATATTGCAGTGGACACGGTATTTGCCGCAGTCGCGGATGCATTGGCGCATCGACCCTCCTCACACCCTGGCATGCCATCGCCGGGTGTGGATGCGGATGCTCAGTCGTTTTGACGCGGTTCGCTGCGGCGGCAGTTCATAGCAGAAAACAGGTAAACTCCAGCATTGGAGCGTTTTTTCAGGCATTTTGGCCTTGAAAAGCGCACCAGTGCTAGAGTTTGAGAAGGCGTTAAGTTCAGGTCCCCGCAAACTGCAACCGATGCAGCACCGCATAAGTCCCATTCCGCCCAAGCAGTTCGGCATGGCTGCCGATCTCGGTGA
This sequence comes from Betaproteobacteria bacterium, assembly GCA_016720925.1. Classification (NCBI taxonomy): domain Bacteria; kingdom Pseudomonadati; phylum Pseudomonadota; class Betaproteobacteria; species Betaproteobacteria bacterium. The sequence continues at coordinate 322,970 of JADKJR010000003.1, forward strand.
TGCGCCCGTTTTCCATCACAACGATGCGGTCGGCGTTCTCAATGGTGGAAAGCCGATGCGCGACCACCAGCGTCGTGCGGCCTTTCATCAGGGTGTCGAGCGCGCTTTGCACCGCGCGCTCCGATTCACTGTCGAGCGCGGAGGTCGCTTCGTCGAGCAACAGGATCGGTGCATCCTTGAAAATGGCGCGGGCGATGGCGAGGCGTTGCCGCTGCCCGCCGGAAAGCCGTGAGCCGTTGTCGCCGATATTGGTGCTGAATCCCTCCGGCAGCGCCTGGATGAATTCGAGGCAATTGCCAGCCTCGGCCGCGCGCCGGACTTTGTCCATGTCCACATCGCCCTCGACGCCATAGGCGATATTGGCCGCGACGGTGTCGTTGAACAGGACCACATCCTGACTCACCAGCGCCATCTGCCGTCGCAATTCGCCGAGTTTGATATCGGCCAGCGCGTGGCCATCGAGCGTGATGGCGCCCGAATTCGGGGTAAAGAATCGCGGCAGCAGATTGATGATGCTGGTCTTGCCGCCACCGGACGGCCCGACCAGCGCAATCGTTTCACCGGGCGAGATGACGAGATTGATATCCTGCAGCGCGGGGGCGGTCTGGTTTTCGTATTGCAACCCGACGCCATTAAATTCGATTCTGCCCTCTGCGCGCGCAATGGTGATGCTTCCGCTGTCCGCTTCCGGTTTGGCATCGATCAGCGCAAAAACGCTCTCGGCGGACGCGAGCCCTTTTTGTATTTGCTCACTGACGCCGGTGAGCCCCTTGATCTGCGGGATCAGTCCGGCCGCCGCGACGATGTAGGTCACGAAATCGGCCACGTTGAGGCCGGTGCCCAGGCTCTTGCTCGCGGCCAGGTAGACGATGAGCGCGATGGCGATGGAGACGATGAAGTGCGTGAACGGCGTGCCGGCGGCGGCGGCGGCGCCGTGCTTCATGCTGAGCTTGCGGATGCGGTTGGCCGAGGCGTCAAAGCGCGCGGCTTCGTATTGTTCGCCGCCAAAGATCTTGATGACCTTGTGGCCGCGTATCGATTCTTCCAGCACGTCGGTGATCGCCCCCTGCGCAACTTGCGATTCCCGGCTGACTTCGCGCAGGCGTTTGCCGAATGCACCGATGATCAGCGCCAGGATCGGCACGGTGGCGAAGATGATGAGCGTCAGTTTCCAACTGAGGATGAACATGTAGCCGAGTGCGACGACCAGCGTCACGCTGCCGCGCACCGATGCGTTCAGGGTATTGGTGGTCGCTTCCTGCAGGCCCAGCACGTCGTAAGTCACCTTCGACATCAGTGAGCCGGTCGACGTGCGGCTGAAGAACGGTTCCGGCAGGCGGATCAGGCGCTGGAACATCTGGCTGCGGAAATCGAGAATGACTTTGTTCCCGACCCACTGCATGCCGTAGCCGGCGATGAAATGCGACAGCCCGTTGATCAGGAAAATGAGCACGATGCCGATGGCGGCAATCAGGGCGTATTGCTCGTTGCCTTCCACGAACAATTTGTCCAGCAGCTTGTTCAGGAAATACGCAAACGAGCCTTGCGCCGCGCCACCGACCACCATCGCCAGCACGCTGCCCGCGAACGCCAGGCGATAGGGCTTCACGTAGGTCAGCAGCCGCGCATAAAGCTCCCGGTTGCTAGCGGCGGCCATGGCTCAGTGGATGGATGCGCAAATGATGCCGGCGAACTTCACGGTCACAGCACGCGCTTGAAGTACGCAATGGTTTCATTCAGCCCGTCTTCGAGCGATACCTTCGGCTGCCAGTCGAGCGTGCGTTTTGCAACACTGATGTCCGGCTGTCGCTGCTTGGGATCGTCCTGCGGCAGCGGCTTGGTGCACAACTTCGATTTCGATCCGGTTTGGCGCAAAATGCGCTCGGCCAATTCCAGCATGGTCACCTCGACCGGATTGCCCATGTTGACGGGGCCGGTGACTTCCGCGGGCGATTTCATCATGCGGAACATACCGTCGATGAGATCGTCGACATAACAGAAACTGCGGGTCTGCTGGCCGTCGCCATAAATGGTGATGTCCTCGCCGCGCAGCGCCTGCACGATGAAGTTGCTGACCACGCGTCCGTCGTTGGCGTGCATGCGCGGGCCGTAGGTATTGAAAATGCGCACGACCTTGATAGCGAGCTTGTGCTGGCGGTAGTAATCGAAGAACAGGGTTTCCGCGCAACGCTTGCCCTCGTCGTAACAACTGCGCGGGCCGATCGGATTGACGCGTCCCCAATAGTCTTCGGTCTGCGGGTGAATTTCCGGGTCGCCATACACTTCGGAGGTTGACGCTTGCAGGATGGTCGCCTGGGTGCGTTTGGCGAGGCCCAGCATGTTGATGGCGCCGTGCACGCTGGTCTTGGTGGTCTGCACCGGATCGAACTGATAGTGGATCGGGCTCGCGGGACAGGCGAGATTGTAAATCTGGTCTACTTCGACGTAGAGCGGAAAGGTCACATCGTGACGCATCATCTCGAAATAAGGTTTACCGAGCAGATGCGCGATATTCGATTTGGTGCCGGTGAAAAAATTGTCGACGCACAACACATCGGCGCCGCTTGCGATCAGCCGATCGCACAGATGCGAGCCGAGAAATCCTGCGCCGCCGGTGACCAGTACTTTGTCCATGTGGAATTCCGCTGTGGGGGTTGCAGAGGTTGCGAAAGACAGCGCTGTGGCGGGCTCTCGCGGGTTGCCGCTATTTTACCGTTCCGCAGGCGTCGGTCCCGGCCTGTCGCGATCGTGCCTTATGCGAGCAATTGCCGGTAGAGCGCTGCATAGCGTGATGCCGTATCGACCTGCGTGTATGGCAAAACTGCTTCGCGTGCGCGAGCGCCCATCGCCGGTTCGGCGATCGCTCGCTCCAACGCGCTGGCGAGGCTCGCGATGTCGAGCGGATCAACGATAAACCCGTTCTCGCCGTGACGGATCCAGTCCGCCGCACCGGCCTGCGGGCTGGTTATCGCCGGCAGGCCGCAAGCCATCGCTTCGCCAAACACCAGTCCGAATGGTTCGTACAGCGTTGGCATCAGGTAGACGTCGCTGGCACCGTAATAGGGCCGCACGTCTTTGATGCCGCCGGTGAAAATCACGCGCCCGGCAAGTCCCAGCTTCGCGGCAAGCGCGCGGTAGCGCGGCAGGTGCTTGTCGTGCCCCACTACCAGACCGTAGAGGCCATTCACACGCGCCACGGCGCCCAGGAAACCGGCTGCGCCCTTGCGCTCGAAACCGGAGCCGACAAAAATCGCCACCGGCGCATCGTCGGGAATATTCAGCGCCTTGCGCTGGGCGATGCGATATTCGTCGCGTAGCCGGGGATGAAACCGGTCGTTGTCGATGTCGCCGTAGATGACGTGCAGCCTGTCCGCCGGCACACCGTAGTGGTGCATGACATTGCGTTTGACCATTTCCGAAATGCAGATGACAGCCTTCAGCTTCCCGGAGGTGTACATCGCGCGTTCGGCCTTCAGCACATAGCGATGGTGCGGATTGATGCGTACGCCCAATCGCTTCAGGCTGCCCTGCACGCGCTGGCGCTGCACCAGCCATTCGGCATGAACCCCATCGACTGCGTGAAAGACATCGCAGCCGGCCATGCGCTCGTAGGATTGCACCAGGTCGAATTTTTCCCACTCCAGCAGTGCGGCGGTGGCCCGGGCAAAGCTGCGGTCGCGTCCGGTCTTGGTGACGTAGCGCGGATTGATGATGCGGTGCTCAATGCCGGTGTGGCTGCTGTCGGGCCAGGAACGGGTGATGATGGTCGGGGAATCACCTTGTGCCAGCAGCGCCTCGGCCGCGCTATTCAGGAATCGCTCCGCGCCGCCAAATGGGTTGTAGCGGGCGCGGATAAACGCGATCTTCATGCCGGGTGGTGCACTTCCGAGGCTAGCAGATCGTTCAGCGCGGCCTGTACCTGTGCGACCGGTAGCTCGACCAGACACTCGCTGACTTTCGATCCGCCGCATCCGTCGTTACCGCAGGGCCGGCAGGTGTGGCGCGTGTCGACCGAGGCGACGATACGATGCTTGACTTCCCACGGCCCCCAATGCGCCTCACCCGAGGGGCCAAACAACGCAACGGTCGGTGTCTGCATGGCGGCGGCCATGTGCATGGGCGCGGAATCCACACCCACGAATGCCCGCGCCTTTGCGGTCAGCGCGGCGAGTTCTTTCAGGCTGAGTGAGCCGGTCAGATCAACGACGGGCGCCTTGAGCTGTGTTTTGATCACGGCGATCATCTCGCGCTCGTTGGGTGCGGGTGCAGCGGTCAACACCACCCGCTCGCCATTTCGGCCCAATTCGAGAATCAGTTGCGCGAACTTTTCTGCCGGCCAGGTTTTGAAAAACCAGCGCGACGTCGGATGGATATGAATGAAACGCCCGGCGGTGATATTGTGCAGCGCCATCAGCGACGCAACCTTTTGTTCGGCAGCCTCACCGGGAATGAGCACGAGCCTTTTCTCAGCCGGCGACGGATAGATGCCCAGCCTTCGCAGCGCATCGAGATTGCTTTCCACTGTGTGGCGGAAGGTGGCGCGCGGCGAGGGAAAGGTGTGAGTGAAACTATTCTTCCACCAGCGCGAATCGCGACCCTCGTTAATACCCTGCGCACGCTGTGCGACGGAGTATTTCGGGTGCAGCAGGCGCGTCAGCCAGGCGCCGCGGGGATGCTCGGTCAGGTGAATCACCAGGTCGTATTTGCGCGCGCGCAGTAAACGGTACAAGCCCATCTCGTGCGTGGCCTGTGTCAACGGCCCCATGTGCTTCCACTCGCGATCAATGGTGAATACGTTCGCGATGGCCGGATGCCCTGTGAGCATCTCGCGGGTATCGTGATAAACCAGCGCGTCGATTTCGATGTGAGGCGCGTGATTCTTGAGTACCTGGAATACCGGCGAGGTCAGCAACACGTCGCCGTGGTGGCGCAGCTTGATGACCAGCGCGCGATGTACTTGTGTGAGATCGATTGCGTCGGGAACCATGGGTCTGAAGATAGCAGAAATTGCTGTGGGCGCGATGCGATGTGCGGTGTTGCCTGAAGGAAATCGACCGCGAGCGCGGCGATTGTTGATTGATATGGACCGGCAAAGTCTAGCACTGGCGCGGTTTTCTGCGTTAAAATGGCTGAAAAGCCGCTCCAGTGCTAGAGGTAAGCAAATTCGCGTCAACTAAAGGTGATTGCGAATCCAGCGTTTCCACTCATCGAAGAGCGCAGGATGGCGGGCGGCGATGACCGATTTCGCCCAGTCACCGGTGCCGTCACTTTTCCAATAGTCGTCGTGATGCAGCGTGGCGATGCGGCCACCCGCTTCTTCGAGGACGAGTGCACCGGCGGCATAGTCCCACGGCTGCTCGCCTGCGTGCACAAACGCGTCCACGCGACTGCACGCCATGTGACACCATTGCAGAACCGATGCGCCGCTCATCGACAATTTCCGGAACGGGCGGTTTTCGAATAGCGCCGCGCCCAGCCGGCCCAGGCGCTTGAAGCGTCCCACTTCAATCGACGCTTCAGCCAGGTGTTTGGTGGTCCCCGCCTTGAGACGTTTGCCATCGAGATACGCGCCGCCGCCGCGATGCGCATGAAACATCTCGTCCAGATTTGGATCGAACACCACGCCAAAAACACTCTTGCGGTGATGCATCAGCGCTACCGAAATGCCGAAGTAGCGCCTGCCGTTGGCAAAATTGCTGGTGCCGTCAAGCGGATCGACACACCACAGCCACTCGGCTTCACGCCAGAGCCGCCGCTGATCGAGTTCGGGCATTTCCTCGCCCAGTACCGGACAGTCAAATATTCCGGGCAATGCCGCCTCCAGAGCAGCCTGCACCGCGCGATCGGCTTCGGTAACAAGCGAGCCGTCGTGCTTCTTCTCGGCATGAACGTGCCGGAATCGCGGCATGAGCTCGCGCGCGGACACCTCGCGCACCAGCGCGATGACTTCATCGACCATTGGCGCTGGCGGGAACTTGTTTTCGGCGAGCGGCGCAAAATAATTTGCGGCAACGCCGATCGATGGTGCGGATTCTCGGAGTGACATGAGGTTAGGGGTGGTATGGCGCCGCTATAATACTCCACCGCCCTTGTTCAATCCCCTCCCGTGGCCTACCCCCGTTTCTATTCCGCGCAACCTCTGCCTCGTCCACCGTGCGGTGAACTCTTGTATGAGGCAAATGAGGAAATTGCCAGGCATTTCCAGGTGCTGCGTCTGGGCGTCGGCGATCCGGTTACGCTGTTTGACGGGCTCGGTGGCGAGTGGTCTGCTGTGATTGCCGCCACCGGCAAGCGACTGGCATCGTTGCGGCTGCTGTCCTTTGATCCGGTCGAGCGCGAATCGCCCTTGAGAATTACTCTGGTGCAGGCACTTGCGACGAGCGACAAGATGGATCTCATTGTGCAAAAAGCGGTTGAACTCGGTGCCAGTGCGATTCGGCCCATTGCGACTGAACGCGCCACCCTGAAGCTGGCTGGCGAACGCGCGCAGAAACGCACCGCCCACTGGCAGGCCATCGCACAGGCAGCCTGCGAGCAATGTGGGCGAAATCGCATACCGCCGGTTGCGGAGATAGTTACGCTTGAGGCCTGGTTGGCGCTGCCGACAAATGATGTGCGGCTGATGTTGCATCCGCAAGCGACGCGATCGCTGATTGAATCCGTCGATAGCGAACGATCGCTTGTCCTCATGATTGGGCCCGAAGGCGGGTTCTCGGAAAGAGAGATCACGCTGGCCGCAACATCCGGCGTAACGTCCGTACGGCTCGGTCCGCGCGTACTGCGAGCCGAAACCGCGGGCCTCGCGGCCCTCGCTACAATAAACGCCGTGCATGGCGATTTGCGATAGACGGTCAACGATGGCTGCGATACCGTAAAATTCGCGTTGCCGGTTTCACCCTTGAATTCTTCCGTCCGTCGAAAGCGCGCCTTTTGCCGGAACCTCAAAAATGGCCAAGAACGACGTCAAAAAACTCGAAGTGTTCGTGAAGTGGTTTCGCAGCGCGACGCCGTTCATCCATGAATTTGGCGGACGCACCATCGTTATCGCCTTTGGCGGCGAGGTGCTTTCCGACGGAGAATTGATGCAGCTCGCCCACGACATCAACGTGCTGGTGAGCCTGGAAATCCGCGTGGTGCTGGTACATGGCACCCGGCCGCAAGTCGAGGACCAGCTGAAACAGCACGGCGTCACCTCGCAAATCATCGATGGAAACCGCGTCACCGATGACGCCACGCTGAAGTGCGTGAAAGAGGCCAATGGCATTGTGCGGGTGGAGATCGAGGCCACGCTTTCCACCGAGCTGGCCAATTCACCGATGGCCAACGCCGATATCCGGGTCTCGTCCGGCAATTTCATCACCGCCAAGCCGCTTGGCGTACGCGATGGGGTGGACTACCGGCACACAGGGCAAGTACGCAAGGTAGATGTCGAAGGCATCAACCGGCGGCTGGACGACGATGAAGTGGTGTTGATTTCGCCGATCGGTTTTTCACCCACGGGCGATATTTTCAACTGCACGCTGGAAGATGTGGCGACATCGGTTGCCATCGCACTCAAGGCCGAGAAACTGATTTTCCTCACGGAAACATTGGGTGTCACCGACAGCAAGGAAAAATTGCTGACTGAACTTACCGCCTTGCAAGCGCAAGAGGCACTGGGTTCGGTGCGCTACGGCGGGCAAACCGAAGACATTCGCCTGTTCCTGCCGTGCGCGATCCGTGCGGTGCGGGAAGGCGTCAAGCGTGCGCATCTGATCAGCCGCCATGTGGACGGCGCGTTATTGATGGAGCTATTCACCCATCACGGCATCGGTTCCATGATCGTGCTGGAATCGCCCGACAAACTCCGCGATGCCACGTTGGCGGACATAGACGGCATCCTTGCAATCATCGATCCATTGGTTGCACAGGGAATCCTGGTAAGACGCGACCGGACGCAGCTCGAAAATGAAATCGACCGGTTTGTGGTGCTGGAACAGGAAGAAGAGATCATCGGCTGCGCGGCGTTGTATCCGTTCCCTAACGACAAGGCCGTGGAGCTGGCGTGTCTGGCCGTGAACCCGTTTTACCGCGACGGCGGACGCGGGGAACGGATTCTCGCGTTTGCCGAAAAACGCGCCAAGGAAAAGGGCTTCAAGACCTTGTTCGTGCTTTCCACCCAGACCACTCAATGGTTTCTGGAGCGCGGTTTCGTCGAAAGCGACGTTTCGAAGTTGCCGCAGGAAAAACAGGCCGCATATAGCTATTCGCGGCGTTCAAAAATATACTCTAAGCCGTTGTAGCACACGGCATTGGTCGAGCAAACATACTGGAGCAGCAAATGGCAAGAATGGTGAATTGCATCAAACTCAAAGCCGAATCAGAAGGGCTGGATTTTCCACCCTATCCCGGACCGATCGGCAAGCAACTTTATGAGCAGGTATCCAAGCAGGCGTGGAAGGATTGGCTCGATCACCAGAAACGGTTGGTGAACGAAAACCGGCTGAATCTGGCCGACCAGAAAGCGCGCAAGTATCTTGAAGAGCAGATGACGCGGCATTTCTTCGGTGAAGGCGCCGATCAGGCATCGGGATTCGTGCCGCCGCCGGGCTAAGCATTCCAAAATAAGAAAGCCGCCAGGAAATCTGGCGGCTTTTCAATTTCTTGCCTGCATGGAATCAGTCCAGCGAAGACGTTTCCCGCTCAAATTCTTCCGGTGTGATGTGCCGCACGTCTTTGCCTTTTACCAGATAGACCACGTATTCCGACATGTTCTTGGCGTGGTCGCCGATGCGTTCGATGGCTTTGGCGACGAACAGAATTTCAATCGCAGCGGATATGGTTCGCGGGTCTTCCATCATGAAGGTGACGAGCTGCCGTAACACGCCGCGGAATTGCTCATCGACAACCTGGTCCTGCTTGACGACCTTGGCCGCGGCGCTGATATCCAGCCGCGCGAACGCATCCAGCGCGGTTTTCAGCATATCGAGCGCAACCGTGCTGGCGTAGCGAATTTCGGAGAAGCGCGTCGACAACCGCCGATCATGCGCGTGAATGAGCTTCGCCATGCGGGCGATTTTCTGCGCTTCGTCGCCGATGCGTTCCAGATCGGTGATGGTTTTAACCACCGTCATTACCATCCGCAGATCGCTCGCGGTAGGCTGGCGTTTGGCGATGATGTGGATACAGTCGTCGTCGATGGCGACTTCCAGTGCATTTACACGATGGTCGTCGACAATTACCTGATCTGCCAACTCCATATCGCCTGCCGCAAGGGCGTCCATTGCGCGACTGATCTGCTGTTCGACGAGGCCACCCATTTGCAGTACGCGCGAGCGCAATGCTTCGAGTTCGGCATCAAATTTTTTCGAGATGTGTTCGCTGGGCATGATTCGGCTTGAAATAGTGTGTTCGGGAATTGTACGAGTGTAAGCGCGTGGTGTGACAGAAATGTGACCGCGCGCCGTTCGCGCGGTTCAAATCCACGGCAAAGTGCTTAAGCCGGTATCGTTTCTGCTCGTTCACGACGCAGCGTCTGTACGCCGTCCGCCGACGCCAACAATGCAACATCGGCGCCGCGCCGTGCAAACAGGCCATTGGTCACGACGCCGGCAATCTGGTTGATGGCCGTTTCGAGTTCGATCGGATTGACGATAGACATACCACGCACATCCAGTATCCAGTTGCCGTTGTCGGTGACGACCGCTTTACCCTCGCGCAGCCGCCATTCGGGGTGGCCGCCGAGTTGCACCAATTCACGTGCTACATAGCTTCGCGCCATTGGGATCACTTCCACCGGAAGCGGAAATCTTCCGAGTATGTCAACCAGCTTGGATTGATCGGCAATGCACACAAATTTTCCGGAAGCTGCCGCAACAATCTTCTCCCGGGTGAGCGCCGCGCCGCCACCCTTGATCATGTGTAGCTGGCGGGAAATTTCATCCGCGCCATCGACATATACCGAAAGCGTACCAGCGTCGTTCAGTTCCAGCACTTCAACGCGCGCTTCCCGCAGCAACTTCGTGCTGGCATCCGAACTGGAAACGGCGCCCTTGATGCGCGATGCTATCTTAGCCAGTTCCGGCAATAAAAAAATTGACGGTGGAACCGGTTCCGACGCCGATAATTGTGTCGTCCGGCACATAGGCAATTGCGGCTTTCGCGGCGGCTTGTTTGAGAGCGTTTTGGTCCATGGGACTTTAAATGGGAGATCAGCCAAAAGAATAGCGGAAATCCTGCTACATTTCTCCTGAGAATTGTCATTTGTCAGGAAAAAATGTGAAGCAGGATTATTTGAAGCGCATCTTGAGCGCTCGGGTGTACGACGTTGCCATCGAGAGCCCGCTGACCAGAAGCGTTGGCATATCGGAAGCATTGGGTAATGAGGTGTTGCTCAAGCGCGAAGACTTGCAGCCGGTATTTTCCTTCAAGCTGCGCGGCGCCTATAACAAGATGGCGCATTTGTCCGCAGCCGAATTGAAGCGCGGCGTTATTTGCGCATCGGCCGGCAATCATGCGCAGGGAGTCGCGCTGGCCGCGCAGAAACTCGGTTGCAAGGCCACGATCGTCATGCCGGTGACAACGCCCTCCATCAAGATACAGGCGGTTGAGCGGCGCGGTGCAGAGGTCATATTGAAAGGCGACGGTTACCATGAGGCCGGGCTTTATGCCAAGCAGCTTTCGGCGAAGAAGAATCTCACCTATGTCCATCCATACGATGATCCACTGGTCATTGCCGGCCAAGGCACGATCGGCATGGAAATCCTGCGGCAGTTCCAGCACCCGATCGATGCGATCTTTGTGCCGGTCGGCGGCGGTGGCCTGATTGCCGGCATCGCCGCCTACGTCAAAGCGCTTTCGCCGAAGACGAAGATCATTGGGGTTGAGCCAGAGGATTCCAATGCAATGTACCAGTCCCTGAAGGCAAACAAGCGCGTCACGCTATCGCACGTCAACCTGTTTGCTGACGGCGTGGCCGTGAAACAGGTGGGCGTGGAAACGTTCAGGCTGGCAAAGCAACTGGTGGACGAGATCGTGCTGGTGGATACGGACGAAATCTGTGCCGCGATCAAAGACATTTTTCAGGACACGCGTTCCATCATGGAGCCGTCGGGCGGATTGGCATTGGCAGGCATCAAGCGTTATGTCGAGCGCGAGAAGTGCAGGAACAAGACCTTTGTCGCCATCTGCTGCGGCGCCAACATGAATTTTGACCGCTTGCGTTTTGTGGCCGAGCGCGCACAGGTCGGTGAACATCAGGAGGCGCTGCTGGGTGCCACCGTACCGGAGACGCGTGGCAGTTTTCGGCGTTTTTGCGAGCTTCTGGGGCCGAGAAGCGTGACTGAATTCAATTACCGTATCGCGGATGCCAAGCAGGCGCATCTGTTTGTCGGCGTGGCGGTGAGCGGGCGCGATGAAGCCAAGAAGCTGGTGTCACATTTCAATGGCCACGGCTTCAAGACCGTTGACCTCACCGAAAACGAGATGGCCAAACTGCATGTACGGCATTTGGTGGGAGGCCGCTCCGCGCTGGCGAAGGATGAGCTTGTCTACCGTTTTGAATTTCCGGAACGTCCGGGCGCGTTGATGCGCTTCCTGACCAGCATGAGTCCCAGTTGGAACATCACGCTCTTTCACTACCGGAATCACGGCGCTGATATAGGACGTATTCTGGTGGGTTTGCAGGTGCCCGCTAACGAACGATCGGGCTTTAGGAAATTCCTCAAGACGCTGGGCTACGAGTACGTGGATGAGACAGCGAATCCCGCGTACCGGCTATTTCTGAGATAATTAAACCCCATAGTGGGCGCGGCCTGCAGGCCGAAAGTGCCCGGGAAGCCGCGCCAGTGCTTGTTATTTGATGATGCGCAATTTGCTGCGCGTAGGGGTCTTCGGTTTGTCGGGAGGACCCTGATCGTCGTCAGCTTTGGCGATTGGCGTGCTTTCCGTCAATTTTGCGACCGCGAGCGTCGGCACCGATTGCAGGGCAGGGCCCGCCGGTGCGTGGCTCGGCGCCTGCTCGGGGGGTATTTCCGGGTCAAAGAAAACGCCACGCCCGTTTTCTCTTGCAAAGATACTTTGGACGGCATAAATCGGCACGGCGATCTCGCGCGAGGCGCCATTGAACCGGGCCGAAAACTGGACAAGATCATTGCCGATCGTCAGGTTACGAGTCGCCTGCTGACTCACGGAAAGTACGATTTCGCCATTTTTCACGTACTCCATCGGCACGCGCGTGTTCGCGTCAACTTTGATGCTCAGGTAAGGCGTGAAGCCACAGTCCGCGCACCATTCGTAGATAGCGCGGATGAGGTAGGGCTTGGTGGAGAGTTCAGCCATGAAACAGGCTCATTGCAGGACAGCTTCCTTGTAACCCTCAGGGAGATTCGTGCGTTTGCATTGCAAATGCACGAATCACTTCCTCATCGCCTTTTCAGACGCCGTCATGGAATCGATAAACGCCTGGCGCGAGAACAGCCGTTCAGCGTATTTCAGCAGAGGTGCCGCCGCCTTGGGCATGTCAACGTGATAGTGCTCCAGACGCCAAAGCAACGGCGCGATCGCGACATCGAGCATCGAGAATTCATCGCCCAGCATGTGCTTTTGCTTAACGAAAATTGGCGCCAGCTGAATCAGGTTCTCGCGAATATAAAGTCGCGCCTTGTCGTGCTGGTTTGGCTTGCCGCGCTCAAGAAGATCGACATGATTGAAAATTTCATTTTCCATGCGGAACAGAATCAGACGGGCGCGGGCGCGCATGACCGGATCAGCGGGCATTAGTTGCGGGTGCGGAAAACGCTCGTCGATGTACTCGTTAATGATGTTCGATTCGTACAGGATCAGATCGCGTTCAACGAGCACCGGTGTGCGGTTGTACGGGTTCATCACCGCGAGATCTTCCGGCTTGTTCATCAGGTCGACGTCTAGTATCTGGAAATCCATGCCTTTTTCATAAAGCACGATACGGCAACGGTGGCTGAATGGACACGTGGTCCCCGAGTACAAGGTCATCATGGCGGCTTACCTGTTTTCTAGTTATGTGAATCTAGCAGCCTGTCGGACTTAGAGGAAATCGGCTGCAAAATGATTTGGCCGGTGCATATTTCCCCGCTTTTCAGCGCCAATGGAACAGCATTGGCTTGAAAACCGTGAAAATCTGCCCTCACCCATATCATTTTTCGCTTCGATTTTCTAAGTCCGACAGGCTGCTAGCAAGTTCTTCAAATGCCAAGCCGCGCATGAAAGCGCGGCTGGCGGCCTGGATTGACGTTACGGTCGCTATTTGACGTCTTTCCAGTATTCGTGCTTCAACCACAAACTGACGAAGAATAGGAGAGTAAGGAAGAACAGCACAAGAATGCCGATCTGGCCACGCTGTACACGCGCCGGTTCGGCCATGTAGGTCAGGTAGTTCACGAGGTCGACGACAAACTGGTCGTACTCGGCTGGGCTCAAGGTGCCTGTACGATCGACAGCCAATTTCATCACCGGTTCCATCTGACCGCCGTGCCCAGGCTTTTCGCCTGCTTTCGCCAATATTTGCGTACCCTGCAAATCGTGCAGCACATGCGGCATGGCCACGTTATTGAAAATCACATTATTCCAGCCGCTGGGTGATGCGTCATCCCGATGAAAACTGCGCAGGAAGGTATACAGCCAATCCGAGCCACGCACACGTGCGACCAAGGTGAGGTCGGGTGGCAGGACACCAAACCAGTCCTTGGCATCCTTGGGATCAAGCGCCGATACCATCGTATCGCCAAATTTTTCAGTTGTGAACATCAGGTTGTCGCGGATTTGCTGCTCCGACAGGCCGATTTTCGTGAGCGCGCTGTAACGCATGAAAGCGGCGTTGTGGCAGTTGAGGCAATAGTTGACGAAATTACGCGCGCCACGCTGCAGCGACGCCTGATCGTTCAGGTTGATCGGCGCCTTGTCGAGCGCTAATTCGCCACCAGAAGCAAACGCACTGGTGCTGGTGATCGCCAAGGCCGCCAAGGCAACCGACGTGAGCGAACGCATGGCGTGCAGGATGTTGCAAAGTATGAAAGGTGCGGTGTTCATTAGTAAGTCACCCTTTCCGGTTCGGGCAATTCTTTGTCTATCCTGGTGTACCACGGCATCAGGACGAAGAAGGCAAAATAGACCGCTGTCAGGATGCGTGCGACCAGTGTTCCCGTATCCGCGCCGCCTAAGAGAGGCAGCCCTTTGGGCAGTTGTCCCCATACCGTGGTCGGCACCGTTCCCAGATAACCGAGGATAAGAAAGCTGAATACAAAGGCCGCAAGGAACCATTTGTAAATCGGACCGCGGTACCGCACCGATTTGACCTTGCCGAGATCCAGCCACGGTAGTGCGAACAGGATCATGACCGCGGCGCCCATGACGGCAACACCGGGGAACTGGGAGCCGAACATTGAAGGCACGGCACGCAACATGGCGTAGAACGGCGTGAAATACCACACCGGCGCGATGTGCACGGGCGTCGTTAACGGATCAGCCTGAACGAAATTTGGCCCTTCGAGAAAATAGCCGCCCATGTCCGGCGCGAAGAACATGATTGCCGCGAATACTGCCAGGAACACCACCGTGCCAACGGTGTCCTTCACCGTGTAATAAGGATGGAACGGGATACCGTCCTTGGGTGTGCCATCCGGAGACAGGTCCTTCTTGATTTCAATACCATCGGGGTTGTTGGACCCGACTTCATGGAGCGCCATCAAATGAGCCACCACGAGGCCCAGCAGTGCCAGCGGGACGGCAATGACATGAAACGCGAAGAATCGATTTAACGTTGCGTCGCCGATGGTGAAGTCGCCGCGAATCCAAATCGAAAGGTCCTCGCCGATGAAAGGTATCGCGCCAAACAGATTGATGATGACCTGCGCACCCCAATAGGACATCTGCCCCCATGGCAGCAAATAGCCGAAGAAGGCTTCCGCCATCATGCAAAGGTAAATCAGGCAGCCGAAAATCCACAGCAATTCGCGTGGCTTGCGGTATGAGCCGTACATCAGGCCGCGCATCATGTGCAGGTATACGACGATAAAGAACATCGACGCCCCGGTGGAATGCATATAGCGAATTACCCAGCCGCCCCACACATCGCGCATGATGAATTCAACAGAGGCAAATGCCAGCTTCGCATCGGGTTTGTAGTTCATCGTCAGGAATATTCCGGTGACAATCTGGATCGCCAGCGCGACTGTCGCAAGGATGCCAAAGTAGTACCAGAAGTTGAAATTCTTCGGCGCATAGTATTCGGACGCGTGCGCCTTCCAGAGGGCCATAAGCGGAAACCGCTCATCGACCCAGACAATCGCCTTGCCCAGTGGACCGCCCATCGGTGGTTCAATCGCTTGTTTGGTGACGTTTGCCATGATTCTTTTCCTCAGGCTTTGGAATCATCACCAATCAGCAATTTGCTGTCGGCGAGGAATTTGTAGGGCGGGATAACCAGATTGGTCGGTGCAGGCATACCGGCGAATACGCGACCGGACATGTCGAACTTCGACTGATGGCATGGGCAGAAGAAGCCGCCTGGCCAGTCGGCGCCAAGATCGGCGGCGGCGATTTCCTTGCGAAAGGTTGGAGAGCAACCCAGGTGGGTGCATACGCCGCGGGCGACGAAAATCTCCGGCTTCATGGCGCGCGCCTCGTTCTTCGCGTATTCAGGCTGCTTGGAGCCTTCGGACTTGGGATCAGCCAGCAACTTGTCGTTCTTGGCGAGTTGCGCAAGCATTTCCGGCGTGCGCTTGATGACCCAATGCGGGGCACCACGGAACTCAACTGTCAGCATCTGGCCTGGCTCAATCTTGACCAGATCCACTTCTATCGGTGCGCCTGCGGCGAGCGCCCGGGCGGACGGGAACATGCTGCCAACGAATGGCACCGCCACCGCAACCGCCGCGCCAGCACCCACAACCGAGGTGGCGGCGATAAGGAAACGGCGCTTCTTGGGATCAACTTCATTCAGGACAATAGCACTCATGGAATCGGTTCTTTTTCGCGATTTGGTGCCGGAGGCGGCAAAAAATTGCCATGCACGGCAGAGGGATGGGAAACCAACCCCTTATTTTATCCGATTGCACCTGCAAACTTAAAGCCCCCGGCGCGAATTAGGGCAAGTTTTGGCAGCCAGCCAGCGAGACAATTGATAACAGTTGTACCTGCCTTTTGCGTTGACACCCGTAGGACGCGTGAATATAGTGTTTCCGCCATACAGGTACCAATGAAATTTCATTTACGAGGGGTAATCATGAGCTTTATGTCGGAATTCAAGGAATTTGCAGTTAAGGGGAATGTGATGGATCTTGCGGTTGGCGTCATTATTGGTGGCGCATTCGGCAAAATCGTCGATTCGATCATCGGCGATCTCATCATGCCGGTCGTAGGCCGATTGCTGGGGAATCTGAATTTCTCCGATTTGTTTGTCGCATTGAAGGATATTCCGCCGGGAACGACGATGACCCTGGAGGCAGTGAAAAAGGCGGGGGTCCCGGTATTCGCCTATGGTAATTTCATCACCATCGCATTGAATTTTGCGATTTTGGCATTCATCATCTTCCTGATGGTCAAGCAAATGAATCGCCTGAAGAAAGAAGCGCCGCCACCAGCAACGCCGGAAGATATTACGTTACTCCGCGAAATACGTGACTCTTTAAAGAAGTAGGTACTTACAGCTTCACGGTGTTCTCGAAGGCAGCGGCGTCGCCGCTGCCTTTTTCTTTGCTTGAAAAAGGGTGACTGGCCCCCCATACTTACCGTTCAGTCATTTATTTGCCCAACTATGCGTCGCCTCTGGTTAATTTTCGCGGAATTTGTCGCCATCACGCTTGCAGTGGTGTTTGTCATTACCCTCATCCGCCCGGACTGGAGTCCGTTGCGTCGCAATGTGGTTGAAATCCGCGAATCCGGCTCGCCTCCCGGCGGGCTACTGACTGTGGCCAATCCTGGAAGCGCGCGCGCCAGTTACGCGGATGCCGCTAAACGCGCCATGCAGTCGGTCGTCAATATTTCGTCTTCGCGCGAAGTGCGCACCCAAAATCATCCCCTTATGAATGACCCGCTTTTGCGGCGTTTTTTCGGCCAGTCCGAAGAATCCGGCGACGATTTCGAAATGCGCGGGAGCCTGGGCTCAGGTGTGATTATCAATGCCGATGACAAGGGCAGCTACGTACTCACCAATGATCACGTCGTCAGCGGTTCAAGTGACATTCAGCTCGCCTTTGCGGACGGTCGGGTGATACCGGCGAAAGTAGTCGGGACCGATCCCGAAACCGATCTCGCCGTCTTGCGGGTCGAAGGCAAGGGGCTGACACCTATTACACTTGGCCAGTCCGAGAAAGCGCAGGTGGGAGATGTGGTATTGGCGATTGGTGACCCATTTGGCGTGGGACAGACCGTGACGATGGGAATTATCAGCGGGCTGGGACGCAACCGGCTTGGCATCAATCGCTATGAGAACTTCATCCAGACCGACGCCGCCATCAATCCCGGCAATTCCGGCGGCGCGTTGGTGGACGTCAACGGCAATCTCATTGGCGTCAATAGTGTTATCTACTCGCAGACGGGCGGTTCGCTGGGCATCGGCTTTGCGATTCCCGTTTCCATGGCAAAGGATGTGATGGAGCAAATCATCGCTGAAGGCTCCGTAACCAGGGGCTTCATTGGCATTGCGCCACAGGATATCACCCCCGAATTGGCGGACACGTTGAAGCTCAAGGCTGCGCGCGGCGCGCTGGTCGCACAAGTGAACCGTGGCGGGCCGGCCGACAAAGCCGGCATGAAAGTGGGCGACGTCATTAGCCAAATCCAGGGAAAATCGATTCAGGACAGCGTTGCGGCCATGGCCATCATCGCCGCGCTCAAGCCCGGCGAAGACGCAAAATTCACGGTCACGCGCCAACAAAAAGATGTCGAGCTGGCGGTAAACGTCGCCAAGCGCCCGCGCCCTCCTCGCGCCAAGAACTAGCCCTGTGGCGACTCCGCTTCGGCGGGCTTGGCTTTGACCAGCAGTTGCGCGCAAAGTATGCCGGTCTCGTAGAGCACGTAAAGCGGCACGGCCAAAGCGAACTGCGAAAGCACGTCCGGCGGCGTAAATATCGCACCGACAATGAATGCCCCCACGAAAACATAGGGACGGATCTCCTTCAGCTTTTCGACGGAAATGATGCCCATTTTCACCAGCAGTACCACGACCACAGGTGTTTCAAAAGTGATGCCGAACACCAGGAACATCGACAGCGCAAATCCGAAATACTTTTCGATATCCGTCATCCATGCGACCCCCTGTGGCGCGAAAGACGCCATGAATTTGAACACCATTGGAAAGATGAGAAAGTAGGCGAATGCCATGCCGGCGAAAAACAGCAACGTTGAAGAAAACACCAGCGGCATGACAAATTTTTTCTCATGCTGATAGAGGCCGGGCGCGATGAATGCCCATGCCTGATAAAGGGCATAGGGCAGCATGATCAGGAATGACGTAAGCGCCGCAATCTTCATCGGCACCAAAAATACTCCCACCACGTCGGTGGAGATCATCTGGCCACCCGTGGGCAGCGCAGCCATCAATGGCTGCGCAAACAGCGCATACAGCACTGGCCAGGTTGGCCAGAAGAAGGACGCAAAAAACAACACCCCAAACACGATGAGCGCCCGGATCAAGCGGTCGCGCAGTTCGATCAGGTGGGAGATGAAGGTGTCGTGCGCGGTTTCGTTCATGACGCGTCAGCCCTCAGGAAAGCGAGCGGCGCGTGGGTTCGATGCCGAGATCAAGCATGCCTTGCTTCCCAGGTTCCGCGGCAGGCAGATCGGCCCGCATGTATGGCCGAACGCGTGGAACAGGAGCCGCCGGCGCGGCGGTGTCGACGTCACCAGTCAAACCCTGTTCCTGTGTGGCAAGCAATTCCGACTGGGTGGGCGGTGTCGTGATAACGGACGTGTCGGTCGCCGGGGGCTCAAGTGACGCACTTACCGCCCGCGCCTCGGCCTCGACCGACTGGGCATGCTCCTGCGCGCTCTTTTCAAATGCGCGTGCGGCCTCCTGCACTTCCTGCTTGACCTTGGAAAGTTCCGACATATCAATCTCGCGATTGAGATCCGCCTTGACAGTGGCGACATAGCGCTGCAGGCGCCCGAACAGGTGCCCGGCGGTGCGCGCAACTTTCGGCAAGCGCTCGGGACCGAGCACGACGAGCGCAACCACGCCGACGACGACGAGTTCGGAGAAAGCGAAGTCAAACATGAGGTGTTAGTCGACAGTGGGCGCAGAAGAGTTGGCAGTCGTGACACGATACGCGCATAGCGACCGGCACAAAAGGTAAACGCAAATGCAAACGTAACGCGCGACCTCTCATGCGGCAAGCGTCAGGAAATTCCACTCATCAGCTCTTTTGCTTGTCCTTCACTTCGCCTTCGAACGTGGTCCCGGAAACC
Organism: Betaproteobacteria bacterium; assembly: GCA_016720925.1. Lineage (NCBI taxonomy): Bacteria > Pseudomonadati > Pseudomonadota > Betaproteobacteria > Betaproteobacteria bacterium. Next base: position 342,389 of record JADKJR010000003.1, read on the forward strand.
TGTTCAGGCTTTTTGGCGCCTTCGGTTTCGCCTTCACCCTTCATGCCGTCCTTGAAACCTTTTACGGCACCGCCCAGGTCGCTACCAATATTACGCAGTTTCTTGGTGCCAAAAATCACCAGTACGATGACCAGTACGATGAGCCAGTGCCAGATGCTGAAACTACCCATGATCATCTCCTTGAATTCAATTGTTGGCGTGACGCCGCACTGGACGAATCGCCGAAATGGCGGCAAGGTGCAATTGCGCCTTGCGCCCCTGCCAAGACAGGGTCACCACGCGCCAGCGCTACTTGCCGAGCATCACTCTGAGTGGTTCGCCACCCGGTTTGTTGCCAAATACATGTATGTGCAAATGATACACGTCCTGACGCCCCAGTCGCCCGGTGTTGATCGCGGTACGAAAGCCATCGGTGAGGCCTTGCTCCTTCGCCAGGATGGGCGCGAGCGCCAGCATTTTCCCAAGGAGCACCGAATCGCCTGCTGTGGTTTCGGCAAGCGAGGGAATGAATTTTTTCGGGATGATCAGGAAATGGACTTCGGCGGCCGGCTGGATATCGTGAAAAGCGAGCATTTCGTCGTCTTCATAGACCTTCTGACAGGGAATTTCGCCCCGAATAATTTTGCCGAATATGGTGTCGTTGGTTTTCATCCGCCTGCCCGCGCTTTCTTTTCTTCCAGTCCCGATATACCTTCGCGCCGCTCCAGTTCCGCCAACACGTCGGCAAGCGCGATATCCTTTGCGGCCAGCATGACCAGCGTATGAAACAACAGATCGGCCGCCTCGCGCGTGAGATGCATCGCGTCATCACTCTTCGCGGCGAGTATCGCTTCTGTGGCTTCCTCTCCGACTTTTTTCAGCACCGCATCCAACCCCTTTGCGTAAAGGGATGCCACATAGGAGGAACCCGGTGCGACATGCTTGCGTGCGTACAATAGCGTTTCAAGCCGGAACAGAATATCGCTATGATTGTTGATTTGTGCCATCTGTTTTCTACTCAGTGAATTTGCCTGGCGATGTTAGCACGGGCTCATGATCGTTATGGATCGCCCAGCGGCCGTCTTCAAGCAACTGGTAGAAACATCGCCGGCGTCCGGTGTGACAGGCAATGCCGCCGACTTGTTCCACCGTGAGTAGCAGCGCATCGCCGTCGCAATCAAGGCGCAGTTGCTTCACGTGCTGAAAGTGGCCGGATGTCTCGCCTTTTTTCCAAAGCGCCTGCCGCGAACGTGACCAGTAATGTGCGTCGCCGGTATCAAGCGTGAGTTGCAGCGATTCGCGATTCATCCACGCCAGCATCAGGACTTCCAGCGTTGTGGCGTCCTGCGCGATGGCGGCGACCAGTCCCTTTTCGTTCCATTTGACCTGATCGAGCAGTTGCGTATTTGCGTCGTCCATTACAGTCTCATCTCGATGCCGCGCGCCGCCATATGCCGCTTCGCCTGTCCAACGGTGAATTCGCCAAAATGAAAAATGCTCGCGGCTAATACCGCATCGGCCTTGCCCTCAATCACGCCCTCGGCAAGATGATCGAGCGTGCCGACGCCACCCGACGCAATCACCGGCACGCTTACGGCTTCGGCCACGTTGCGGGTCAGCGCCAGATCGAAGCCGGATTTGGTGCCGTCACGATCCATGCTGGTCAAGAGAATTTCCCCGGCCCCCAATTCCGTGACGCGTTGCGCCCACTGAATGGCATCGAGACCGGTTGGCGTGCGACCGCCGTGCGTGAACACTTCCCATCCCTCACTGTTGACGCGTTTGCGCGCATCGATTGCGACCACGATCGCCTGCGATCCAAAACGATCGGCGGCAGCCTTCACGAGATCAGGGTTGGTCACGGCTGAGGTGTTGATGCTGATTTTGTCGGCACCCGCGTTCATCAGGCGGCGCACATCATCGACAACGCGAATGCCGCCCCCAACGGTCAGGGGAATAAATACCTGATCCGCCACGCGCTCGATAATATCCAGAATCAGGCCGCGCTGATCCGAACTTGCCGTGATGTCGAGAAACGTGATTTCGTCCGCGCCTTCATCGTTGTAACGCTTGGCGACTTCGACCGGGTCTCCGGCGTCGCGCAGATTGATGAAATTGACGCCTTTGACGACGCGGCCGGCATTGACGTCCAGGCAGGGAATGATTCTTTTGGCGAGCATGTGTAAACCGTATCCGTTTGCCAAACTCAAGCGCTGGTGCGGCTTGCAGGCGAAAAATGGCTGGAAAAGCGCGCCAGTACCAGAGTTTTGCGAATGACGCGGCGTTCAGGCGCCCGGCCTCGTCGCAAGGGCGACCGCCTTCTGGAAATCAAGTGTGCCCTCATAAATCGCGCGGCCAGTGATGACCCCCATGATGCCTTCGTCCTGCACGGCCATCAATTTTTTCACGTCCTCAAGGCTGTTGAGTCCGCCGCTGGCGATGACCGGAACAGTAAGCTCCTTTGCCAGCTTGACGGTTGCCTCGATATTGACGCCCGTCATCATGCCGTCGCGTCCGATGTCGGTATATAGAACCGCTTCGACGCCATAGTCCTGAAAGCGCTTGGCGAGATCGATAACATCGTGACCGGTCAGTTTCGACCAGCCATCGGTCGCCACTTTGCCGTCCTTTGCGTCGAGGGCGACAATGATGTGCCCCGGAAACGCATCGCAGGCTTCGTGCAAAAAGCCCGGGCTCTTTACGGCGGCGGTGCCGATGACGATCCAGGTTATACCGTCATCAAGGTAGCGCTCGATGGTTTCAAGGTCGCGAATACCGCCACCCAGTTGAATCGGCACTTCATCGTCCATCGCGGCAACGATTTCCTTGATGGCCGCTTCATTCTTGGGTTTGCCGGCGAAGGCGCCGTTTAAATCGACTACGTGCAAGCGCTGCGCGCCAAGCCCTTTCCATTTGCCCGCGGTCTCGCCCGCTTTGTCGGAAAAGATGGTTGCGGAGTTCATGTCGCCCTGTTCAAGGCGCACGCACTTTCCGTCTTTGATATCGATGGCCGGGATGATCAACATCGTCGTAGGTATGAGAAGAAAAGGAGGCTTGAGATCAGGTTGGCGTGGAGTGAGCGTACTGGTTCGGGTTGTTCGCGCGATCAAGGATGCCAGTTCAGGAAATTCCTGTATAGCGTGAGTCCGGCGTGGTGGCTTTTTTCGGGATGAAATTGGGTTGCAAAAATATTATCGCGCGCAATCGCCGCCGTAAAGTGCCCTGAATAATTGGTTGTTGCCGTTGTGTCCTTCGGGTTCGATGGATCGCAATAGTAACTATGCACGTAGTAAAAACGCTCACCACTGGATATATCTTGCCACAAAGCATGCGACGAAGTTTGATTGACCTCGTTCCAGCCCATATGTGGCACTTTAAGCGCGTGATCGATCGGTCGAAAACGCTTCACGGTCCCAGGGAAAATGCCTAGCCCGGCGGTATCGCCTTCCTCCGAATTGTCGAACAGCATCTGCATGCCCACACACACGCCAAAAAACGGTTTTTCCGCGGCCGCCTGCCGAACCGCGGCTTCGAGTCCGCTTTCCCGTAGATGGCGCATGCAGTCGGGCATGGCGCCTTGCCCGGGGAAAACTACCCGGTCTGCTGCGCTGACGACGTCGGGTGAGCCGCTGATCAGCACTTCCACGGGGACAGCCGCCTCGCACGCAACGAATTCGAACGCCTTGGCGACCGAACGCAAATTGCCCATTCCATAATCGACGACGACCAGCTTTTTCATACCAGGACTCAGGGAGTCAGGGGCTCAGGGAATCAGAGGGAACCTTTGGTGGAGGGCAACACGCCCGCCGCCCGCGCATCGGCCTCGCAAGCCATACGCAGCGCCCGGCCAAAGGCCTTGAAGATGGTCTCGGCCTGATGGTGTGAATTGACGCCGCGCAGATTGTCGATATGCAAGGTGGCGAGCGCGTGATTGACGAAGCCCTGGAAGAACTCGATGAAAAGATCGACATCAAATTCGCCGACGCGGGCGCGCGTGTAATCGACGTGATACTCGAGCCCAGGGCGACCGGAAAGATCGATCACCACGCGCGACAACGCCTCGTCGAGTGGCACATAGGCATGCCCATAGCGGCGAATACCGATCTTGTCGCCGAGCGCTTTCGCAACCGCCTGGCCGAAGGTAATGCCGACATCCTCGACAGTGTGGTGCGCATCGATATGCAGGTCACCGGTCGCTTTCAGGTCAATATCGATCATGCCATGCCGGGCCACCTGGTCCAGCATGTGGTCCAGAAACGGGATGCCTGAATCGAGCGTCGACTCGCCTTTGCCATCAAGGTTGATGGCGACAAGAATCTGTGTTTCCTTGGTGTTGCGGGTGACTTCGGCAGTTCTCATGGTCAGATCGAATTTTGGAGGGCGGCAATGAGGGCATCATTTTCGGCGGGTGTACCGACGGTGAGGCGCAATGTATTGGTCAGCAACGAATGTGAAAGACTGGTATTCTTAACAAGGATTTTACGCGAGAGCAGGCGCTCAAAGGTTTGCGTCGCATTGGGCACTCGAATCAGAATGAAATTGGAGTCGGACGGAAAGCGCTGGATAGATTCGATGCGATCGATTTCCGCGGCCACGCGTGCGCGCTCTGCCTTGAGTGTCTCGGCTTGCAGAAGAAACGCATCGTAATGCCGCATGGCAAATATGGCAGCAGCTTGGGTGAGCGCATTGATATTGTAGGGTAATCGCAGTTTGTCGAATTCGGCGAGCCATTCCGGGCGTCCAATGAGCATCCCGAGGCGGATTCCCGCGAGCCCCAGCTTGGAGACAGTGCGCATGAGTACTGCGTTTGGATGTGTGGCAATCTCGTCGAGGAATGACTCGGGGGAAAAGGCGAAATAGGCTTCGTCAATCACCACCAAGCCGCCGTACTGACACGTTGCGGCGATGATCTCGCGGACGGCGACACGGTCAAACAGGTTCCCCGTCGGGTTGTTTGGACACGCGATGAACGTAAGCGCCGGCTGTTCGCGATCGATGGCGGCGAGTATCGCGCCCTGATCGAGCCTGAAATCGGCACGTAGCGGCACGCCAATGTAGTTGAGCCCGCAGAATGTGGCGATCATTTTGAACATCACAAACGCGGGTTCCACCGACAACAGACGGGCTCCGGGCTTGGCGACTGCCATGGCGATCAACTGGATGATTTCGTCGGAGCCATTGCCCAGCAAAATGTCCAGTCCGTCCGGAATGTGCATCGCCACGCGGATTTCGTTTTTCAGTGCTTCAGCCCCGGCAGGTGGATAGCGATTCAATGACGCAGTCGCCAGCGCCTGCGCGAGACCGCCGCGAAGCGCCTCGGGAAACGCAAACGGATTTTCCATTGCATCAAGCTTGATCATACCCGCCGCGTTCTGCACGTGGTACGAGGAAAGCGCGCGGATTTCGGGGCGGATGATGTCAGCGGTCATGCGAATTACTTCAAGCGGAAGTCAGCCGAGCGCGCGTGTGCTTCCAGGCCTTCGGCGCGCGCCAGCGTGGCGGCAGTCTTCCCGAGCGTGTGTGCGCCGTCGCGCGAGACGTGAATGATCGAGGAGCGTTTCTGAAAATCGTACACACCCAGCGGCGAGGAAAACCTTGACGTACGCGATGTGGGCAGCACGTGATTGGGCCCTGCGCAGTAGTCCCCAAGTGACTCCGAGGAAAACATGCCCATGAAAATCGCGCCGGCATGGTGGATTTTGGGCAGCAGTACTTCAGGATGCGCGACAGACAACTCGAGGTGTTCCGGCGCGATGCGATTGGAGATTTCACACGCCTCTTCAAGATCCCGAACCAGGATTAGCGCGCCGCGATTGGTGAGCGACGCGCGGATAATATCGGCCCTCGGCATGTCCGCCAATTGCCGTTCCATGCTCGCCATCACACGTTCGATGTAGGACGCGTCGGGGCAAAGCAATACCGCCTGGGCGATTTCATCGTGCTCGGCTTGCGAGAACAAATCCATCGCCACCCAGTCGGGGTCGGTGGTTCCGTCGGCGATGACGAGAATTTCCGACGGCCCGGCGACCATGTCGATACCGACCACGCCGAAGACGAAGCGCTTGGCGGCGGCGACATAGGCGTTGCCGGGGCCGACGATCTTGTCCACGGCGGGAACGGTTTCGGTGCCGAACGCCAATGCGCCCACGGCCTGCGCGCCGCCAACGCGAAATACCCGGTCGACACCGGCGAGGGCTGCGGCCGCCAGCACCGTTTCGTTCATTTGCCCGTCGGGCGTCGGCGTGACCATGATGAGTTCTTTGACGCCTGCCACCTTCGCGGCCATTGCGTTCATCAACACCGACGATGGATACGCGGCCTTGCCGCCCGGGACGTAAAGGCCGGCGCGATCCAGCGGGGTAATTTTCTGGCCGAGCACCGTGCCATCGGCCTCGGCATATTGCCAAGAGGGCTGGATCTGGCGCTCGTGGTAATGGCGGATGCGGGCGGCGGCAGTCTCAAGTGCGGCGCGCACGGCGGCCGGCAAATTCTTCAGCGCGCCTTGTAGCGCGGCCGAGCCGATTTCCAGCGCACCGGCACTTGCCGGTATCCAGCGATCAAATTTCGCCGTGTGTTCGAGCAATGCCGCGTTGCCGCGCGTTTTCACTTCATTGAGAATCTCGCGCACCGTCGTTTCGACTTTGGGATCTTGCGCGGCTTCGAAGGCGAGCAGGCGCGCGAGGTCAGACTCAAAGGTGTCGCTACGTGAATCGAGTTTCCGGACGTTCAGCATGGCAAGTGAGCGCTAAAACACAAGCGCTGGCGCGCCTTCCCGGGCATTTCTGCCACGAAAGGCGCGCCAATGCTTGTGTTTCGTGTTGTGATCACGATTGAAATGCGGCCCTTGCGAACGCCTCGATCATCGGCTGAATCGATACGCGCTTCAGCTTCAAGGCGGCACGATTGACGATCAGGCGGCTCGAAATCGGCATGATGTCCTCCACCGCCACCAGGTGATTCGCCTTCAGCGTATTGCCGGTGGAGACCAGATCGACGATCGCGTCTGCAAGTCCGGTCAGTGGTGCCAGCTCCATTGATCCGTAGAGCTTGATGAGATTGACATGCATGCCCTTGGCGGCAAAGTGTTCCCGCGCAACCTGCACGTACTTGGTTGCCACATTCAAGCGTGCACCGCGCTTGACGGCTGCCGCGTAATCGAATCCCTCGCGCACCGCCACCATCATCCGGCATTTGCCGATCGCGAGATCCAGCGGCTGATAGAGGCCACCACCGGCGTGCTCGAGCAACACATCTTTGCCGGCGACGCCCAGATCGGCGGCGCCGTATTGCACGTAAGTCGGCACGTCCGAGGCGCGCACGATCACCAGGCGCGCGTCGGCGCGATTAGTGGAGATAATGAGTTTGCGCGATTTTTCGGGATCGTCTTGCGGCGTAATCCCCGCAGCCGCCAGCAAGGGCAGCGTCTCGTCGAAGATGCGGCCCTTGGAAAGCGCGATGGTAATAACCTGGTCCATGGATTCAATCAAGTCGCATCTCAATTGCAACGTTCGATATCGGCGCCGAGAGCAACCAGTTTCTTCTCGATGTGATCGTACCCGCGGTCGAGGTGATAAATGCGATCGATGATGGTCTCACCCTCCGCGACCAAGCCGGCGATGACCAGGCATGCCGAGGCGCGCAGATCAGTTGCCATTACGGCGGCTCCGGTCAGCTTATCAACGCCAGTGACGATGGCGGTATTGCCTTCGATATCGATTTTTGCGCCCAGCCGCACCAGTTCCTGAACATGCATGAAACGATTTTCGAAAATGGTCTCCGTGACCAGCGCGGTTCCGGCGGCAATGGTATTGAGCGCAATGAACTGTGCCTGCATGTCGGTCGGAAAGGCGGGATAGGGGGCGGTGCGGACATTGATGTGCGACGGTCGCTTATACATGGAAATGCTGATCTGGTCTGCCGTGTTGGCAATTGTCGCGCCCGCGTCCCGAAGTTTCTCGATGACGGCATCTAGCGTGCCGGGCTGCGTGTTGAGCAGGCGAACATCGCCGCCGGTGGCGGTGACGGCCGCAAGAAAGGTACCGGTTTCGATGCGGTCAGGCATCACGGCATGTTCGGCACCGTGCAGGGCCGCAATGCCTTCGATGGTAATCGTGTCGGACCCGTGACCATGGATGTTCGCGCCCATTTTGATCAGGCATTCGGCGAGATCCACTACTTCCGGCTCGCGTGCCGCGTTTTCCAGTAATGTCGTGCCGTCAGCCAGCGCGGCAGCCATCATCAGGTTTTCAGTGCCGGTTACCGTAACGGTATCCATGAATATCCGCGCGCCCCTTAATTTCTTTGCGGTCGCGTGGATGTAACCCGCTTCGATACTGATGGTCGCACCCATCGCTTCCAGGCCCTTGATGTGCAAATCAACGGGCCGCGCACCGATCGCGCAACCGCCGGGCAACGATACCTTGGCCTCGCCAAAGCGTGCCAGTAGCGGCCCGAGCGCCAGAATCGATGCGCGCATGGTTTTCACCAGGTCATACGGCGCAACCAGATTATTGAGTGAGGCCGCGTTGAGGGTGACGGTTTCGCCATCGCGCTCAGCGATGACACCCATCTGCGAGAGCAGCTTGAGCATCGTGCCGATATCGTTCAACTGCGGCACATTGTGCAACGTCAGTGTTTCAGGCGTGAGCAGGGCCGCGCACAGAATCGGCAATGCCGCGTTCTTGGCACCGGAGATGCGAACGTCACCGCGAAGCGGTTTGCCGCCTCGAATTTTTAGTTTCTGCATGGGGGAGGCGTGAGTTAGTTGGCTGGAAGATGCGCGGGATGAAGCGACCACTCAGCCGGCGTGAGGGTTTGCATCGATAGCGCGTGGATTTCTTCGCGCATGCGCTCACCCAGCGCGCCGTAGACGATTTGGTGGCGCTGCACGCGCGACTTGCCGGCAAACGCTTCGGAGACGATGACGGCCTGAAAGTGGGCGCCATCGCCTTCAATAGCCAAATGTGGGCATTCAAGCTTTTCGCGGATATATTTTTCAATCGCTTCTGGTGTGACCATGGGGTAGATACCGATCGGTGGCTATTGCCTGAGTTTGTAACCTGATTTTAGCAAGTAAAGGGTGACCGCCGAAAGGCATAAAAATGCCCCCGCGGTGACGGAGAGAGACAGGGCCAGGGAAACATCGGCTTTGCCGAAAAACCCGTAGCGAAACCCGTCGATCATGTAAAAAAACGGGTTGAAGTGCGAAAGGCCTTGCCAGAACGGGGGTAATGAGTGGATCGAATAGAACACGCCCGACAAGAATGTGAGCGGCATGATGATGAAATTCTGGAAGGCGGCCAGTTGGTCAAACTTGTCGGCCCACAGTCCGGCGATGATACCCAGCGCGGCCAGCAAGCCGCTTCCCAGCAACGCGAAAGTCACAATAATCAAGACATTGTGCACGGGGATATTCGCCACGAATATCCCCACCAGAAACACCCCCAACCCCACCATCATGGCGCGCACCAACGCGGCAATCAGGTACGCGCCGTAGTAGTCCCAGTGCGATAGTGGCGGCAACAGAATAAACAGGATGTTGCCAGTAATCTTCGACTGAATAAGCGAGGACGACGTATTGGCGAAGGCGTTCTGCAGCATCGACATCATCGCCAGACCCGGGATCAGGAATTGTTCATAGGTGACGCCGGGAAATGCCGCGTTGCTACCCGCCATGACGTGAGAAAAAATCATGATGTACAGCATCGCGGTCAGGACGGGCGCGGCAATGGTCTGGAAGGCGACCTTCCAGAAGCGAAGAATCTCTTTATAAAGCAGCGTCTGAAAACCCGTCATCTGTGCATCAACTTGACGAAGACTTCTTCCAAATCCGGCTCCGTCACTTCCAGATTCACGATGTGCGCACCCGAACTGCGCAATTGCGCGAGCCGGGTCTCGACTTCCGCATAGTCGTGAATTTCAAAGCAATGCCAGGCGCCTTCCTGTTTTGCGCGACTGGCCACCATTGCGGAGGGCAAGTCACCCTCGAGTTTGACGCGAAGCACCCGTACCGAGAACGCGTTAAGCAGATTCTGTGTCGTATCCAGCGCCACAATCTTGCCCTGTTTCAACATGGCGATTCGGGAGCAAAGCTGTTGGGCTTCCTCGAGATAGTGGGTGGTGAGCAATATCGTGTGGCCCTCAGTATTCAATTCGCGGATAAAGCTCCACAACGTTTGCCGCAGCTCCACGTCCACGCCGGCCGTGGGTTCATCCAGCACGATGACCGGCGGACGATGCACCAGCGCCTGCGCGACCAATACGCGGCGCTTCATGCCGCCGGAAAGCTGGCGCATATTATTGTCTGCCTTGTCCGTCAATGACAACCTGGCCAGTAATTCGTCAATCCATGCATCCAGCACAGAGCTGCGCGGAATGCCGAAATAGCCGGCTTGAAAACGCAGTGTCTCCCGCACCGAAAAAAACGGGTCAAATACGAGTTCTTGCGGGACGATGCCCAATGCACGCCTCGCATCGCGATAGTCATTGGCCACATCGTGTCCCATCACCCGCAACGTGCCTGCGTTCACACGGGTCAATCCGGCCAGTGCGGTGATCAGGGTAGTCTTGCCGGCACCGTTGGGCCCGAGTAACGCGAAAAACTCGCCCGGCGCGACACTAAGGGAAATCCCGGCCAGCGCCCTAAATTTTCCATAGCGTTTCTCAACGCCTTGAACATCAATTGCTGGAATCATTTAAAGCGGCGCACGCGCCCGCCAGCGAGTCAGTCGGGGGACGGACAAGGGGTTTGTTGCGACGGACAGTTAATCAATTGGTCAACGCCATACAATTGCGCCAATGAGACGAGATTGGGTGGCAGATTAATGTAGCGCAGCTGTTTTTTCAGGCCCATTGCCGCACGCCGCCAATGCAGCAACAGCGCCACGGCGGAGGAATCGATATCCGTCACGTTGGAAAAATCGATCGCCAGGCAATTCGGTAAATCCGGCTGCAGGGAATATGCGGATGACTCCGTCAGCAGGCGTTGCATACTGGCAAAATTAAGCGTCCCTTCCAGCTTGAGGGACTCACCCGCGACAGTGCCTGAGTCAATGGAATCCATCGGCGCCAGGACTATTTCTTGGCTGCGTTTTTAGCGTTACGATCAACCAGCGACTTGATCAAGCCGTCAATCCCGGACTTCTGAATTTCGGTATTGAAAGAACTGCGATAGTTGGTCACCAACGATACGCCGTCTATCAGTACGTCGAAGACTTTCCAGCCGTCCTTGGTTTTCTCAAGGCTGTAATCGATCGGAATCGGCTGGCCTCCCGGCTGGTTGACTTGTGTCTTGACCACCACATCGGTATCCGCGGCCGCGATCTTCATCGGCTTCACATCAATGGTCTGATTGCGATACTGGGAAAGCGAGGTCGAGTAGGTGCGAACCAGCAGGGTGCGAAATTCATCGATAAGGGTCTTTTTTTGCCCGTCATTGGCTTCGCGCCAGTTCCGCCCAACTGCCAACTGCGTCATGCGGACAAAATTGAAATACGGCAATATTTTGTCTTCGGCCAGCTTCTCGATCTTTTGCTGATTTCCACCCTGCAAATCCTTGTCGGCCTTGATGGCGGCGAGAATGTCATTGGTGCTTCGCCGCACGAGCTCGTCCGGCGCCTCTTGCGCGTGAACGGCATACGCGCATAGCGATGCAATGAGCATGAATAAAACGGAGGTGATTTTTCGCATGGCGGTCGCTTATTGGAAGGTGAACTATCGAAATTGAACCGTATCAACGCGGGTGCGCGCAAAGGGTTTACGGTGTTCTTTTTGTTTCGGGGGGTTTGTCATTGTTTCCCTCGGATGCCTTGCTAAACAAGAACTGGCCGATCAAACGCTCCAGCACGACCGCCGACTGGGTAAGTGTGATTTTGTCGCCGTTCTCCAGGGACTTGTCGTCGCCACCCGCATCCAGGCCAATGTAGACCTCACCCAGCAGGCCCGATGTAAGAATGGATGCACTGGTGTCCTTTGGAAATTTGTAACGCTTGTCGAGCGTCAACGTGACCGACGCCTGGAACTTGTCGTTGTCGAAGACAATGTTGGTGACGCGTCCGACCAGCACGCCGGCACTTTTCACGGGCGCTTTCGTTTTCAATCCGCCGATGTTCTCGAAACGCGCCTGGACGGCAAATGTTTCAGCCACGCGTTCCGAGCCCAGATTGCCGACCCGAAGCGCCAGCACCAGCAGCGCGGTGACCCCCATAAGCATGAATACGCCGACCATCAGGTCAATATTTTTCGGTCCATCAGTGAACACCTCTAAGCATGAATGCGGTCAGAATCAGGTCGAGCAACAGCACCGTCAATGCAGCCGTGACCACGGTGCGAGTGGTCGCGCGCGACACACCTTCCGCGGTAGGTTCGGCGTCGAAACCCTCAAAGGTCGCAATTATCGATACCGCGATACCAAAGACGAAAGATTTCACAAAACCATTCAATACATCGTAGCGAAAATCAACCGCAGCCTGCATGTTGCTCCAAAACACGCCAGGATCAATGTCGATCAACGCCACGCCGACGACATAGCCACCGAATATACCCATTGCGGAGAACAGCGCCGCCAGCAACGGCATGGAAATGACGCCCGCCCAGAATCGCGGCGCGACCACCCGCGCGATAGGGTCGATGGCCATCATGTCCATGGCCTTCAACTGTTCGGTCGCCTTCATCAGCCCGATTTCAGCTGTGATTGCCGACCCGGCACGGCTGGCAAACAGCAAGGCAGCCACCACCGGACCCAGTTCGCGCACCAGCGAAAGCGCAACCAGTACGCCCATTGTTTCTTCGGCACCATATTTCTGCAGGGTTTCGAACCCCTGCAAGCCGAGAACCATTCCCACAAACAATCCAGACACCATGATGATGACAAGCGACATCACACCCGAGAAATAAATCTCCCGAATAATCAGACCGAAACGACGGAAACTGACGCCGGAAGAGGTCAGGACCAGCCAGAAAAAACGTGCCATTGTGCCGGTCCGCCACAACGCTTCGATACCGCGCCGGCCAAGGCTGCGAATGGCATTTATCATGATGAGCAATTCATCTGCGTCAGGCCCAAGTCATCCGCATAGGTGTTCGCGGGGTAGTGGAATGGTGTCGGGCCGTCTAGTTCCGCATGTACAAACTGTTTGATGAAGGGCTCCGTTGTCTGGCGAATCTCCTCGGGCGTCCCATGCCCAACGATCCGACCGTCAGACACAAAATAAAGATAGTCAACTATTTGCAGTGACTCGATGACGTCGTGGGTGACAACAATCGAGGTGGCGCCCAATGCATCATTGAGCTTGCGAATGGTTTGCCCAATCACCGCAAGCGAAATGGGGTCCAGCCCGGCAAAGGGCTCGTCATACATGATCAGCATGGGGTCCAGCGCGACGGCGCGCGCCAATGCGACACGCCTGGCCATCCCTCCCGATAGCTCGGACGGCAATAGTTTCGCGGTACCACGTAGACCGACCGCATTCAGTTTCATCAGGACCAGGTCGCGAATCATGTCTTCCGGTAAATCGGTATGTTCGCGAAGCTGAAAGGCGACATTGTCGAAAACCGACATGTCGGTAAACAACGCACCGAACTGGAACAACATGCCCATTTTGCGACGCATTGCATACATGGCTTCTGGATCGAGCGTGCCAACATCCTGGCCATCAACCATGACTTTGCCCTTTGAAGCGAGCAACTGGCCGCCTATGAGTCTGAGCAACGTGGTCTTGCCGCAGCCAGACCCGCCCATGATGGCGACGACCTTACCTTTTGGCACCTTTAGACTGATGCCCTTCAGGATGGCGCGTTTACCATATGCAAAATCGACCGCGTCGATTTCTACCAAAGGTGGAGGATTGGTCTGATTCAAGTGAAAGTGTAGGTTATTGTTGGTTTTGCGGCGCCTGTCCAAGCGAGTCCGCGGGGCCGTCGAAGATCATTGAGAAATGAAGGCCGTGCGGAATAATTGTTTGCAGGCTGCGCCGATGTGAGCATCGGCGTTACTTGCATAGACCTTTGCGGGCAGAATTGGTACAAAGCCGATATCTAACTCATTTTGCCCGATGGTTCCGTTAGACTCGCATACGACACCGACTTGAGTATTGAGTTCGCCGATGTCATGTTGACAATGTCCGGAAAGTCGACAGCCGCCCGTATCCGTCCATATACCCTTACCTCAACCCTTTCCACAATACCCTGAAGTGGCCGAAAAACCTGCACTGCTGATTGTTGACGATGACCCCTTGATCGGCGAAAGCCTGTCATTTGTACTCGCGGACGACTTTGACGTGCGAGTGCGGGAATCGCGTCCAGATGCAATGGATTTGCTCAAGAGTGGTGAATTCAGGCCCGATATTGCCTTGATTGACCTGGGGCTGCCACCGATGCCGGATTTGCCGACAGAGGGATTCAGGCTGGTGAATGATCTGCTGGCCTGGTCCCAGGACATTCGCATTATGGTGTTGTCCGGGCAGAACGAGGATTCCAATGCCCGTCGCGCGCGCGCGCTCGGCGCGGCGGACCTCGTGCCGAAGCCCTGTGAACCGGCGCGATTGAAAAAATTATTGCATGCGGCGCTCAAGGTTCGCGAAGTCGACGTACCTGTCAATGCCGAGGACGCCGCACATAGCCTGATTGGCGACAGTCCCCCGATGCGTAAACTCAAGAGCCAGATTGACCTCTACGCGTCGTCCGCGTTTCCGGCGTTGATTGAGGGTGAATCCGGCAGTGGCAAAGAGCGCGTCGCCGCGGCGCTGCATTACCTTAGTTCGCGCACCAAGTTGCCATTCCTCGCGTTGAACTGTGCGGCCATATCCGCGAACCTGGTCGAACCGACCTTGTTCGGGTACGTCAAGGGTTCGTTCACTGGTGCGACGGGTAGCAAGGCCGGGTATTTTGAAGATGCCGGAGAAGGGACTTTGTTTCTCGACGAAGTCGGCGAATTGCCGCTGGATCTGCAGCCCAAGCTGTTACGTGTTCTGGAGAACGGCGAATTCCAGCGTGTCGGTGAAACCCATTCGCGTTTGTCGCGTGCGCGAATAGTCGCCGCGACCAACCGCGACCTGCGCGCGGAAGTTAAGTCCGGCCGGTTTCGTGCCGATCTCTTTCATCGTTTGTCTGTGTTTTCGCTGCATGTGCCACCTTTACGCGATCTCGGCGAAGACAAATTGAAACTGTTGGAATACTTTCGTAACGCTTATGCAGGCAAACAGGGCGGCAAACCATTCGCGCTCGACGATTCGGCGCGTGCGACATGGCTGGCGTACGGATTTCCGGGCAATGTTCGCGAATTGAAGAATATTGTCATTCGGCTAACCGCGAAGTACGCGGGCTACACAGTGAGCGTTGCGGAGCTTCAGTCGGAGTTCGAACTTTCGGGTACGGTCGATGTTGAGCACTCCGCCAAAACAACGGTTGAGGCCGTATCGATTCGGGCGATCGAAAAGGAAATCGAAGGCCAGCCGGCCTTCAGTCTCGCCGTCACGCTTGCGGCGATCGAACTGCGTTACATCGATGCCGCCATCGAACTCGCCAAGGGCAACATGTCTCAAGCCGCACGTTTGCTGGGCGTTTCGCGGTCTACCCTCTATAGCAGGCTGGATGTGCTAAGGCCGGGACCACACGCCGGACGTGAAGGAAACTAGGGCGATGCTAAACTGCTGGCCACTCATCGAACAAAGCCGGGAACGTCAACCATGACGATTTACCTTGAGCACTTCGGGCTCAACGAAGCGCCCTTCAAGATTACACCGCACACGGAATTTTTCTTTGCCGGCGCAAATCGCGGCGAAACACTGGAGGCGCTTATCTACGCCATTACCAGCGGTGAAGGCATGGTAAAGGTTACTGGCGAGGTGGGTGCGGGGAAAACCATGTTGTGCCGGGTGCTGATGGAACGGCTGCCTGATTCCGTTGAGACCATTTACCTGGCAGTTCCGTCACTTGCGCCGGATGAAATGCTCGCAACGATTGCCGACGATCTCGGCGTGGATGTCCATGGGGGCAACACCACGAAGCTGATTCGTGCGCTGCAGGAGCGCTTGATTGCGACCCATGCTCAAGGCAAGCAGGTGGTGGCGCTGATCGACGAAGCGCACGCAATGCCACTGGAGACGTTGGAAGAAATTCGCCTGCTCTCGAATCTCGAGACCAGTCATGACAAGTTGATGCAAATCGTGCTGTTCGGACAGCCGGAGCTTGATCAACATTTGATGCTTCCCAACATGCGGCAACTGAAGGAGCGCATTACCCACAGCTTCAATTTGCTTCCATTGCCCGCGAGGGATATCAAGGATTACCTGAATTTTCGATTACGGGCTGCCGGGTACAAGGGCCCGGATCTTTTTTCGCCAGATGCGCTGAAGCTGATTGCTGAAGCGTCGGAAGGGCTCACGCGCCGAATCAATATCTATGCGGACAAGACTCTGCTGGCCGCCTATGCAGCCAATACGCATACCATCACCCCTGATCATGTGCGAGCCGCTATCAGCGACACCCAGATTGTGCTGCCAGGCGCAAAAAATGACCGCAGCCGTTGGTTTGCCGTTGCCGCGTCACTTCTGGTGGGTAGCGCGATTGGTTTCATGGCGGGCCGGATGACTGCAACGGGCGGCGCTGGGACGGTCGCGCCCCCCACAACGATGGTGACTACGCCAATCGCCACGAGGGCACCTGAGGTTCCTGCCGCAGGGTCCGCCGCCGTCGTAGGTACGAGTACGAATGTCGCTCCTGCGGCGCAGACCGGTCCGGATGTGGCAGTTGCGCCAATTGTTGAAACGCCGGGAAGTACGCGAAACACGAACACAGCCACCACGCCAGACGCCAAGACGAAGGACGCTGATGCCCCCGCCGCGATAGTACTTGCTGCAGTTTCGCGCCCGGACGTGACGCAAAGCACTGCCCCCGTAAATCTTGCCCCAGCCAGCAATCGCGCCCCACCGGAAGCGGACAAAACATCATCGTCCGACTGGCTGGATGCGCGTATGGATGCCGATGTTTTGCGTTTGGCAGAGCTGCCGGCGGATCGGCATTCAATTCAATTGATGACTGCGCATCCTCAAGAAAAATCCGCTATCGAGAATTTTCTGCGGGCCGCCAGCCAAGAACTCAATCCCGATCGAATCATGGTCTACCCTGCCGGCACAAGCGAAAACCTTCGTGTAAGCGTGCTTTATGGTAGTTTTGTCAAACGCGCGGAGGCAACCGACGAAATGTTGAAGCTTTCCGCCAGGTTGGCCAAATTCAGGCCCTACGTTCGATCGGTGGGCGCTATCCGGGAAGACCTGCGGCCGCGCACCGACAAAGTCGCCGGTAGCAAGTAGCTGGGGCGCACTTCAGACGGACAATTTCGCAGCTAAAGTTATTTTTGCAGAACACCGTCCAACCCATTGCTTTTATTGGCTAATCCTTTTATAAAGGTAATTGGAGAATTCGCAGAGCACTAACACCCGCGAACGTGTTGGTCCCGAAGCAAGAAATTCGAGCGGATGCAAAATGCAACTTCCGTCAAGAAAGATAACGCGAACCATGATGTTGACGCAGAGGCCACTCAAGCAGTTTCACCATCAACCGGCACGGTTGATTGAAAGTCCACGTATCTGGGCGAGCCTCGGAATCTGCGTGTTCGCTCTTGCTGGTTGTGGTACGCAGCCTGTTGCACGGACTGACGGACATCTTCAGGCTGATCCGTCGGCCCACTTGACGCAATCCAGCAAAAATGGTGCTGCCGCCACCGTGAACGCGGTGCCCGACCCGGTTCGTCAGGTACCGTTGCCGCCGCCGCCGCGGCCCCGCGTCGACGAAGTGAAGTATTCCGTCACCGTGAACAACGTGCCGGTCCAGGAGCTGATGTTTGCGATTGGCCGCGACACGAAAGTGAATATTGATATTCATCCCGGCATTGAAGGGCGCGTAACGCTGAACGCGATCGACCAGACGCTGAAGCAGATCCTGACGCGGGTATCGAAGCAGGTGGATATGCGTTGGGAGGTAGACGGGCCAAATATCGTGGTCAAGCCCGATTCGCCCTATCTGAAAATCTACAAAGTGGATTACGTCAACATGCAGCGCGATACGACGAGTTCCATAGGCGTCCAGACGCAGGTAGTTGGTCCTAGCACGGGAGCCGCGGGCGGCGCGACTGGCGGCGGCGCGGGGCAAAATAGTTCGATCGTGAAACTCGAAAATACCAGCAAGAACAAATTCTGGGAAACACTCGACAAAAATATAAAGGACATGCTGCGCGAAACGGACAAATTACTCCCGGAAGGCAGTTCCGAGACATTTACGCAAACGCGTTCCCAGGGCGTGAGTGCCAGCAACCGTCCGCAATCTGCGACTCAACGCCGCGCCGCCGGCCAAACAGGCTCAGGGGTCAAACGACCACTACCGGCCGGGCGTCGCGGAACGATTGGCACAGGCAAGAAGCGGTCTCGCAGACCCTGACCTTTCGTGAAGCCGCATCGGTCATCATGAATCCGGAAACGGGCACCTTGGCGATGCGCGCCACCTCGCGGCAACATGAAAAAGTTTGCGAATTCATCGAGCAGATCAGCGGCTCCTCGCGTCGCCAAGTCCTGGTCGAGGCGACCGTTGTCGAAGTCGTTGCTGAACGACGACTATCAATCGGGCGTTGATTGGTCTGCCTCGGCCTGCAGGGGCTGGGCTATACCATCAAACAGAGCTTTACGGCGACAAATCTTGCGGCATCTGCCATTCTTTCGCTTCAATACCGCAATCCCAATGCTGCGGCGGGTGGGGATATCAGCAGCACGGTGAAACTGCTGAATTCATTCGGCAATACGCGGGTCCTTTCCAGCCCGAAAATCATGACGCTGAACAATCAGACGGCCGTTATGCGCGTGGTGGAAAACACGATTTACTTTACCGTGAAGGCAAAACCCGGTACCGTTACCGACCAGCGGACAACACGACCACCGTTTACCAACATCTCGACCCCAAACGTTGTCCCCGAGGGTTTCGTGATGAACGTTACGCCCCAGATCAGCGAGAATGACATCATCAATCTGAATATTCGCCCGAGCGTTACGCGGATCACGAAATTTGTAAACGATCCCAATCCGGATCTCAATAGAACAGGTTCGGTTCCCAATCTCGTTCCGCAAATTCAGACGCGCGAATTCGAAACCATGATGCGGGTTGCGAGCGGGCAAACAGCAATACTCGGCGGCTTGATGCAGGATAGTTTTCAGGCTAGCCGGGACGGATTGCCTATTTTGGCGCGCATTCCGGTTTTGGGAGATGCTGTCAGCTATCGCAATGATACGGGCAAGAAAAGCGAATTGGTCGTATTCATTCGTGCGCTTGTTATCCGCGAAGCAAGCGTGGACTCTGACCTGTCTGACTACAAAAAGTACCTGCCGGATGCGCAGTTCTTCAAGGATGCCTCACCGTCAGTCGACGTGATGAATCCGCATTCGTACCAGCCAAATCCAGTCGTGCCTGAAGGGGAGCCAAGGAAAGCGCCATGAGCCTGCTCCTCGATGCGCTCAAACGTGCCGAGGAGGCCAAACGCGCCAAACTGTCCAGTGAATCCGAGCCCGATCCACTCGATTTTGCGGCAATAAGGCGGTTGGCCGATGCCGAATCGGCCTCCACATCAAGGCCTGAATCGTCTGCCGCCGCTGATGCCGGACCGTCGGATTTCAATCTGGAAGACTACAAAGAAGTTATCGCGCCCAGGGCAAGTAGCCAAACATCCTTTGCGAAAAAATCCGTCACAAATGATCCGCAACGCGGCCCCGAACTTCGTCTCGAAAATTTCACCGACCACAAAACTGCAGAAAAAGCCGACGATCAGTTTGCGCGCGCACCGTCGGTAACGGCTAGTCCAGGAATGCAGTCCAGACTCGATGCGACCCGGGTCGACGCGGCTCAATCGCGTCCTACCGCGCGAAACGCATTTGTTGCAAAGCACTCGGCCAGCGCCGACAAAGACTCGAAAAAGAAATGGTTGCTACCGCTGATCGCCATAGCCCTGCTGGCAGTGGGCGGTGGTGGCTGGTACGTTTGGAATGAAGTCAATCGCATGTCCCGGCCTGCCGCCATGAACATCGCGGCACGGCCGGCAATGACGCTGCCTGCGGCGCAGCCGACAACCGGCCAACCGGGTGCAAGACAATCCGACGAAAGTGCGTCCAAATCAGGATTGACAGTGTTGCCTGCAGTGCCGCCGCTGCCGCCATTGCTGCCGCCAGCGGCAGAACAGACCTTGCTGCCAAAACTTCCCCCGCGAGTGACGGCAGGCACGACGATGCGTCTCACGGAGCGTGAAGCTATGGTGAAGTCGCTGAAGGATGCGCCGGTGTCAAAGGAAGCCCGCGTCGAGCTGAAGTTCGCGCGGTCGGTTGAAGCGCCAGCAGTCAATTCGGAACTCACTGACGCTTACGAGGCGCTGAAAAACGCCGACTATCCGCGGGCACGGACACTGTACGCAAAGCTGGTGCAGGCGGATTCTTCAAGCGCGGATGCGCAACTTGGGATGGCGACCGTTCTTGCGCGCATGGGTGAATTGGCGTTGGCGGCGCGCCACTATCGGCAAGTATTGGTGATCGATCCGCGCAATGGCGCGGCACTTGCAGGTTTGTTGGCCGTGCGCGATTCAAGGTCGCCTTCGCTGGAAGTCGAACTCAAGACGCTGGTAGGCCGGAATCCGGAAGCGGCGTCGTTACGTTTTACGCTCGGCAATCTGTATGCAGCAGAGCGGCGCTGGGTGGAAGCACAGCAAGCCTACTTTGAAGCCTACCGGTTGGAGTCCGAAAATGCCGACTATCTTTACAATCTGGCGGTCAGCCTCGATCATTTGAAGCAGCCCAAACTGGCGCTTGAATATTATCTGGCGGGCAGGCAGCGCAGCCAAAATCAGGTGGACAATTTGACACCGCCGCCGTGTCCTGTCGCGTCAAGGATCCTCACGACCGATTCCCGTAATAACTGAGGCGGCATGGGTACAGCGAATAAAGTGCATCATCGAGGCATTGAGTCGCGTCTTCAGGGCCTCGGTCGGGTTGTTACAATCGACCTGTCGTGTCAACACGGATTTTTGCATCTAGCGATGTCGCGCGTCTGCAACCAATGGATCAAATGAACGCCCCCGTTACCCAACTGCCGCTTGGCCAGACGCTACTTGCGCGCGGCGTGATCTCGCCCGACCAGCTGAATATCGCGCTGACCGAACAACGCAAGTCAAAAACTGCGCTAGGCAAGATACTTGTTCGCCTGGGTTTTGTGACCGAAGCGACGATTCGCGACACGCTTTCGGAGAGCCTTGGACAAGTCGCCATCGAGCTGTCCAATACCATCATCGACCACAATGCACTTGCACTCGTGCCGAAAGACATCGCGCGCCGCTACCAGGTATTGCCGGTCGATTACGACCAGCAGGCGCGCAAGCTCTTGCTGGCGGTGGCGGACCCCTCGAACGTCGTGGCACTCGATCAGATTCGCGCGCTCATCAAGGATGATGTGCGTATCGAACAGGTGCTTGCGCGCGAATCCGATATTTCGATCGGCATCGAGCAGCACTACGGTTTCGAACTATCCATCGACGGCATCCTGAATGAGATTGAAACGGGAGAAATCGATTACCAGAGTCTGGCGACGGAGTTTGACGAATATAGCCAACCGGTGGTCCGACTGGTCGATGCACTGCTGAACGATGCCGTCAAGCGCAGCGCGTCCGACATTCACTTCGAGCCGGAGCAGGGATTTCTGCGCATCCGCTACCGCATAGACGGCGTGTTGAGACAGATCCGATCGCTACACAAGAATTATTGGTCGGCGATGGTCGTGCGATTGAAAGTCATCAGCGGCATGAATATTGCGGAAACCCGCGCGCCACAGGATGGACGTATTTCCTTGAGCCTGTCTGGCCGCCCGGTGGACTTTCGTGTGTCCGCGCAACCGACCACGCACGGCGAGAACATCGTGCTACGCATCTTGATCGGCAAAAGGGCATTGTCCCGCTGGAAGATCTGGGATTGCAGGAAGATGAATTGAAGATGCTGCGGCTGATGATGGCGCGGCCTGAAGGCATTATTCTGGTGACCGGTCCAACAGGCTCCGGAAAGACCACCACGCTCTATTCGATCCTGAACCACGTCAACACCGAAGGCGTGAATATCATGACGCTGGAGGATCCGGTCGAATATCCGATGGCCATGATCCGCCAGACGTCGGTAAATGAATCGGCCAAGCTCGATTTTGCAAGCGGCATCCGTTCGATGATGCGCCAGGATCCGGACGTAATTCTGGTCGGTGAGATTCGCGATCAGGAAACCGCCGAAATGGCATTTCGCGCCGCCATGACCGGCCATCAGGGTACTCGACTCTGCACACGAATTCGGCCATTGGCGCCATTCCGCGCTTGCAGGATCTGGGCGTGCTGCCGGACATCATGGCGGGAAACATTATCGGTGTCGTTGCGCAACGCCTCATGCGGCGTGCGCGCAGGCATTGCCGTGAGCCTTACCGTCCTGACGACGAACTGACGCTGAAGATACTTGGTGTCGACCCGGGATGGAAAGGGAAAGATATTCCGCGCCGCCGGGTGTGAGGAATGCGATAACACCGGCTATCGCGGGCGTTTGGCCATCATGGAGCTATTCAAGATGAATGGCGATATGGATGAACTCATCGCGCGCCGGGCAACTGGCCGGGAAATTCGCGAAGCCGCGCGCCGGACCGGCTTTCGCACGCTGGCCGAAGATGCGGTATCACGGGTACTGGCGGGGCAGACGAGTCTCGAGGAAATTACCCGGATCGTCGACCTGACAGACCGCGTGGCGTAGCCTGAAGGCGCAGCGAAATGGCTTACTCTTACCGCGCAATCGACGACACGGGCCAAGTTCGTCGGGGCATGCCGACGCGCTCAACCCGGTCGATCTGGAAATGCGCCTGAAGAGACTCGGGCTGGATCTGGTGACCTTTCAGTCGATCAAGAAGTCCACGCTCATGCGCGCGCGGCGCGTGTCGCGCAAGGAACTGATCACGTTTTGTTTCCACATGGATCAATTGATGCGTGCGGGCGTGCCAATCATTGATGCGCTTGACCGATTTGCGGGACACGGTCGAAAACGACGGCTTCAAGGCAACGTTGCCAGCGTCCTGGAAGACGTTGAGGGTGGTCTCAAGCTCTCCGATGCAATGGCGGAACACCCGCAGGCATTCGACCAAGTGTTTGTGGCACTGATCCGGACCGGTGAGCAGTCTGGCCAGTTGCCCGAGGTACTCTCGAAACTCACCGAGAACCTGAAATGGCAGGACGAACTGACCGCCCAGGTGCGCAGGCCATGATGTACCCGATTTTCGCGGGCACGGTGATATTTGGTGTGGTTTTCCTGCTGATGGTGTTCCTTGTCCCGCAACTTGGCCAGACAATGAAAGCATTGACGCCGAATCCGCCTGCCTCCACCATGGCGCTGATCGCAGTATCCCTGGTTATGCAGAAGTACTGGTTCCTGTTTATTGGTGTGCCGATTGTTGTTGTGGTCGCGGCCCTCGTCACCGCCAAGAGCAGTGATGATGCGAAATACTGGATTGATGGAATGATGTTGAAGCTGCCGATCGTGGGGCCATTGATGACGAAAATCATCCTCGCACGATTCTCGACGTATTTTGCGCTGATGTATCAGTCAGATTGGGCGTGCTCGATTGCATCCACATTTCCGAAAAAATCGTCGGTAATCGCGTCATTGAAGAAGGGCTGCAACGCGTCGGCCGCGAAATCAACGACGGTACCGGCATCAGCCAGGCGTTCCAGAATGCGCGCTTGTTCCCGCCACTTGTGCTGCGCATGCTGAGAGTTGGGGAATCAACCGGCGGACTTGATACTTCGCTGCTGAATGTGAGTTATTTTTATAATCGTGACGTCAAGGAACAGATGAGTCGATTGCAGGAAATGATTCAACCGATTCTGACCGTGGTGCTGGGCGGGGTTCTGATCGGCATTCTGGTGACCGTATTCAAACCGATGTACGACGTCATCGCAAAATCAAGTTCTGATACGAAGCGAAGCGCAAAACGTGGCCAAACACTCTTTACCTCACCAACGACAAAATGATCGCGCTCATCTGGAAAGGTGGCGCCATTGTCGAACGTGAGGTATTTAATTCAACCGATGCTGACTCGGTGGCATTTGCCGAGTATATTGCCCGTCACCACGAAGTGCCGACTGCGTCGTGACGGATTTGATCGAGGAGGATTTCCGCCTCGACACGGTACCGCATTTGCGCGGCGGTGATCAGGACGCCATCCTCGGGCGCAAGCTCGCCCAGTTATACCGCGCCACCACCTTTCGCCATGCCATCGTCCAGGAACGGGAGACCGAAAGGAGAAGGGATGATCGCGTGCTGTATCACGCCATCACCAATCCCGATCTGGTAAAACCCTGGCTTGCCGCGCTGGAGCATGCGGAGGTGCCACTGGAGGGCGTCTCCTCGTCGGCGGTGCTATCGGTTCGCCTGCCAGGCGTACTGAATATCTTTTTTGCACATACGCTGCTCGTGACGATTGTTCCGGATTTCGGGCTGCGTCAAACGTACTTCCAGAACAAACATGTCAAATTCAGCCGCCTGACGCCGATCATCGACGACGAAGGGTCAGTCCGTCGGCGCGCTGATCGCAGCCGAGACCAGTCGTACCTGGCACTACCTGATACCTTGCGCAATTTCGCCGGCGGCGAAACGCCGGAAGTGTGCATCCTGGTGCATGCGCGAGATCATGAAATGGTCGCGGAGGCTATTCGCGCCTTGCCGCTGTTGAAGTATCGATTCCGGATATTGGCGAAGTCGTGGCCAAGATCAAGCTGAAACCTTCGCCGACGTCATCGCATGCGGAAGAAGTGCTGGTTCATCTCTATGCCCAAGGCAAAGTAGAAAATCACTTTGCCGAAAAAGAGCCGATGCGCTTTGCGCGATATCGCCGCGCCAAGATTGGATTGTATGGATTGACGGCGGGGTTGTTGGCCATTGGCGCGGCCGGCGCGGCTTTCAATCTTTACCAGACGGCCACCATGTCTTCGGTGATAGACCAGCGCAGTCAATTCGTGCGTACGATTCAGTCCGAATATCAGGCTATCTCCAAAGCCATGGAAGGGCAAACCAGCGCCACAGACACCGTTCGGGACGCCAGCACTTTTTCAGGGCGCAGATCTGCCAGCAGTCTCCGTCGCCCGCTTCGCTTCTCAAGGATCTTGCGTTGGTGTGGACCGAGTTTCCCGACATGCGATTGTTGCAAGCGGTTTGGGCGCCAAACCAGGATTCGGGTTTCGTGCCCCCGTATGACGCGGTGGCCGCACCCGTTGCGCAGAACATCAGATCGGAAGTCAGACTCGCGCCCGGTGCACCACAATCAACCGCCGGTGCGGCCATCAATGCGATGGACGCGGATCCGCCGTTGCCGGGCGGCAAGTACGAGGTGTTGATCATTGACGCGGCGGTCACCCGCTTTCGGGGGGATTATCGTGCCGCCATTGCCGATATCGAACGCATGGTCGAGCGGCTGAACAAGGCACCGAACATGAAAACGGAAATCGTGAAATTGCCGATAGACGTGAAACCGACGGCGATTCTGCGTGCCACGACGCCAACAGCGTCAGAAGCAAGCGAAGTGAGATTTACGTTGAAAATCACCCGTAACCGGGAGATCACATGACCGCTAAAGCCTCAAGCGGAGCCTTCAGGGCGCTGCGGTTTGCCGGCCTCGTCGCACTTTCCGGCCTGGGCGTCGCCATTTTCCTGGTGAGCGGCAGCTATCTATTCTGGCAATCGGAAACGAATTCCGAGGTCGTCTCTCAGCGCAATTTGCAGGAGCTGCGTAATCGGCTGGAGACACTCAAGCGCGAGCGTGCGGACCTGCAAGGATCCGAAGAGACTTACAAGAGCCTCGTCGAGCGCGGCGCGTTTGCGCCGGAACACCGATTGGACCTGATCGAGGCGCTTGCTGAATTGAAGAGGCGCCACAAGCTGCTGGGACTTGAATATGAGGTGGCGCCGCAGCGGCCGCTTAAATTTGCGACCGGCGTCAACTATTCATCTGTCGGCATCATGGCCAGCCGCGTGCACATGAAGATTCAGGCGTATCACGATGGTGATCTGGTGGTTTTCTGGATGAATTTCCGCGCATCCAGCGTGGCTTTTCCCCATCGACAAATGTTCCATCAAGCGTGCGGCCGGCGCTGAACAGCGAGCGGCGGCAACGGCAGGATTGACTGCGCTGCCGGCAGCAGGATCAGCAACGCCGCCCGTGGCACCATCGAATGCAGTGGCTGCCACCATCGAAGCGGATTGCACGCTTGAATGGATTACGCTCGTCGACAAGAGCAAGCCCGCGAATTTGCAGGCCGCCGCCGAATCGCGAAAACCGCTATGAACATATTTGAGAAATCGCTGATGCTGGCTGTTCTGGTTGTCGCAACGGAAGGCATCGCGCAAACCAACAACGTGCAGGTAACAGCGCCTTCGTCTGTCGACAAGATTGCACCGGTGACACAGCCTTTGGCGGGAACATTGTTATTTGGCCGCGAACAGCGTGACCAAATGGATCGCGTGCGAAAGGTTGGCGCGGTCGCGGTGATCGATGATGAGGGTGTTTTGGTTGAACCTGCCGTATCGGTTTTGAATGGGTTTGTTAAGCGTAGCGATGGGCAAACCACCATTTGGGTGGATGGGCAGGCTCGCTACAATGCGCAGGGTGATGGTGTACGACGTTTGCAGCCGCAGGATGTCGGTGGTGAAAATGAGCGTCAAGTTTTATTGAAGGATACCGACACTCCGGTGGTGGATCATCGCGCGTCAAGTCGCGGGTCAAGCGGCAAAGCCGGCCACCTTTAAGGAGTCGGCCAGCACTAGGAAGCGGACGTTGAACGAATGCGTCATCACTCCATCAGGTATCCGGCACGGGGCTTCATTCTTTTGCTCATCGTCTTGACGTTGACTGCCATAGGCGCGGCCGCATTGTTTGTGGGAATTGGCGCAAATCTTGCGCGCAGAACATCGCAAAGCGCAACGGTCGATCAGCAACTTCAGATCAGCCGCGATGCATTGATTGGATTTGCCATTGGAACGTTTGGTGGCGGCGCGCGACCGGGACAAATGCCGCGGCCAGATAGCCTACAGAACAGTAACTATGACGGCCAGGCAGATTCCGGCTGCCTTGATGGGGCTGCGGCCAATGGTTTGCCGGCGCTGACTGGTAATGCGGCAAAAAGCGCGAGTCTTCGCTGTATCGGTCGACTTCCATGGAAAAAATTGGGCCTGCAATTTGATGTCGATACCGTGGACAATCGCGATGAGTTCGATGTTCTCGGCCAGATGCCTTGGTACGCCGTCAGCGCGAATCTCGCAGACCCCAATTTGTGCCTTCAGTACTTGAATTCAGGTACCGTTGCGCAATTGCCAGTTAGCTTTGTCTGTCCGAGCTTAACCGCGCCTCCCTTCCCTTGGCTAAAGGTCTGTGATGAATCGGGGCGCCTCATAAATGACCGTGTTGCCTTCGTGGTTTTTTTCCCCGGCGCACCGATTGTCACGCAAGGTCGCACTCAGTCCCGAACAGGTACGCCCCGACCGCAGCCTGTGGATTTTTTGGACGGAATTCCGGTTCCCGCCGGTTGGAGCGCCCTGCCTGCCAACCAACGATGCACCACTTATGACAACGCGGGGCTTACCAACGAATTTGTTGTCGCCTCGACATCAGCCACCTTTAATGACCGACTAGCCTTTGTAACCATCGATGAACTGCTGAGCGAGGTTGAAAAACGGGTGGCTGTCGAATTGCGCGAAGCGATTGAAACCTTTCGAAAGACGCGCGTTGTGTCTCCGTCTCTGGTCGGCGCCTATCCTTGGCTTGTGCCAATTACAGATCCAGTTGTGCCTTCAAGCAATGTCGCGGTGCCAACTACTTTTTCGGGATTCGTGCCTTTTCACACGGCACATACTGGCCAAGGTTTTCTCAGTGAGTTGGGCTGGACTCTTCCGGCTGGTGCGATTGCAGTTTCGCCTTCGCCTCCGAATTTTTCGTGCTTTGGCGCTTCTACATGCCGGTTGCGCACGGCGGCGGGTGGCGTCATTCCCAATACAGTGACTACGGCAGCCGTGGATGCGATTACTAACTACGACCTGACAGCTCCCGTTGCCACGTGCAAATGGACCAACAACGCCAACCAAGAGGCCAAGTGCGGGCATACATTCATGAGCACGACCTCACCAACATACAGGCTGGAACGGCTCGTCTCTTCAATCTGGACAAATTTGGGAAACGTTACCGGAACACAGACACGAAATGTGACCGTAGATTTCAGTTCCTTTGTGGGCGCTGCGGGAACGTCGGTTGCGGCTACGACGACAAGTGTATTTCAGCGTTCAGTCACCAAGCCCCCAGCATCTACAACGGGAATGTTGAGCATTCAGGATACCTTTATCGACTCATCAGGGACAATGGCGGCGGCCATTCAAGTCGGCTTCGGCGAGACTGCGGGATTTGGCACAACCACTGTCCGTCGAATTCGCGCGTATCAGGCAATGCCTGTTTGGTACTTCGCCGAGAAATGGTACGAATACAGCTTTGCAGTATTGTCATCAGATGTTTCGCCAACCCTTGTCGGCGTAAACTGTTCCGCGAATTGTCTTGAAGCTGGCCCGCGCAAATCCTTGGATGCCATTGTTGCCATGACGGGGGCACCGTTGGCGGGACAGAATAGAAATCAAGCCTCACCGCCCCTTGCTGCATTTCTGGAAGACGTGAATGCAACGAGCCTAACGATTGGCGCAACGTTTGGAAAGTTCAATGCCGTCGGAACCCCAAAGACCGCTGTTTATAACGATGCCATCGCGACCTTACCGCCATAGAAGCGCAGCAGGCTTCTCGCTCGTAGAAATTGCGGTGGTGCTCATCATCATCACCGTGCTTACTGCCATGCTTGCCGTACCCATTTCGACACAAGTGGAGCTAAGACGCGTCGAAGAAACGCAGAAACTGCTGGACGCCGCGCGAGACGCACTATATGGCTTTGCGGCGGCAAACGGCAGGCTGCCTTGTCCCGCAACGGGTGCAAGCCTGGGACAAGAGAGTTTTTGTAGCAATGCGAGCGGCGCCTGCGGCGTCCCGACGACTGTGCAACCGCACGGACGATGCGTCAATCCCATCGGGTTCTTGCCCGCAGTGACTCTTGGCGTTTCCCCAGTTGACGCGGGCGGATACGCTCAGGACGCTTGGCAGGATGGATCCAACGGCCGGCGCATAGGCTACGCGGTAAGCAACCTTCAGAATCCTGCAGGCACTGGCATCTATGTATTGACCGCACCGGATGGCATTAAGAGCGCCACGATGGGAACAACGGCATTGGCAAACCATTTGTATGTTTGCAGTACGGGGCTTGCAGCCGCACCACCAACTAGCAACTGTGGCGTAACCGTGACGACTCTTACGGACAAGGCACCTGCCGTGCTGTTTTCCTTAGGTAAGAACAACAACACAAATTCATTTGATGAAACCAATAATCAAAATGGCGACAAGGTTTTTTCAAGCGGAATCCACAATCCTACATTCGATGACTTGGTGACGTGGATGTCTTTGAACACACTATTTGATCGTATGGTGAAGGCCGGTAAGCTTCCCTGATTCGAGGCCTTTAGCCCGTCCACGCCATTGTCAAAGTCTAGCACTGGCGCGGCCCCAAGCCGAATATGCTCGAAAACCCGCACCAATAGGCGTTCTACGTTATTATTCTTGGCTGCGCCCGCCGCAACTCAAACCGAACCTCCCCCGCCCGGTTGCTCGCCAAACCAGCACATACCCCAGCTCTGCCGCCTGCCGAAACGCTTGAAAAGGCCGATGCCGTATCCGCTTCGACGCGAATTGGCGATAGGCGATCGGAACAATTCATCCGCCGCGCTGCTGGCCATGGCGCTGCCGGTATCGGTGATCGAAAGCACCGTGTTATCGGCGGCTATTGCAATTTCAATCTTGACTTCAATTGATGGTTCCGCCAACTTCTTCTTGCGCGCATTCTCGAGACAGTTTTCCAGTACGTTGTCGAAAAGCGCGGAGGAATTTTTCCCGCCGAGAGTGCCGTGGGAAACGAAGGTTGCATCGTCGTCGGCGTGCCGGACAAGCACTTCTTGCCACCAGTCGTCCGTGGACAGCATGACGTTTGCGCCGGCCAGCGCGGGATTCTGCAGTTTGTCCAGCGTGGATTGCAGGCGTTTGGCCAGTTGTGGCAGTTGCCGTTCGAGCATGGCCTCATAGGGCGTCTTCTTGCGGCGGTTGTCCGGCGGCTGGGCCACGCTCGCGGAGGTTAGCGCGTACAGCGACTGCAGCAGGTTTTTCATATCGTGCGTGAGGCGCGCGCCGGTCTCGTGCACCGCTTGCATATAGGCATTCTGTTTCAGGACTTGTTCGCGGCGTTTGCCTTCGTAGAACTCGCCGACCACCCAGGCCAGCAGCCGCAGGTGAAGAAACATCGCGGGGGACATGTGGATCTCGGTATAAAAAATGATTTCGAGATGGTGGTACTGGAAAGCGCGAATCAAATTCCGTCTCTCGCCCATAGCGGCCCGGGCCATCGGGCGACGTCCACACGCCGCCGACGATCCACGGAAATTTTTCGATCTCCTGTGTCTGTTGCAGGAAGCGCGCCGAACTCAATTCCGGTTTCAGACAATTCCGCGACGCGCCGCATCCACAATTCGAACGGCATGCCAACGCTCATCAGGTAGTGCGAGAAATACGTGCGCAGCCCATCGAAGCCGGTGCGCGGCCCCCACAACACCGCGAGGATGAAAAGTGCCGCGGAAAACGCGAGTACCGTCAGCACCACCGCCTGAAAGTACTGGTTATGAGTGATTCGCATCGCGGCGATGGTGCCGAGCACCAGTACAACGACCAGTTGAAATACGATCAGGCTGTAGAAGAAATCGAACACCTGTGTCGTCGCTTCATCTTCCGCCCGGAACGGCAGCACGACCATCAACAGCAATGACAGCGGCAGCAATACGCTGACCAGCACTCGTAGGCCAGGTGGCAGGTCGGTGATTTCCAGCAGCGCAACGGGCACGGTCCAGATCAAGAGAATCGTGAATAGATAAAACACCGCGACCAGATAGAAGCGGCTGCGCCGTGCAGCCTGCGACGTGAAAACCTTGCCGCCCATGATGGCGATGAGCATGGCAAGCCATGTGGCCAGCATCCAGCCCGACAAGGTGTACAGCACGACGCCCGTGATCCCGAGCAACAGGAACAGGGCAAACACTTTCAGTTCGCGCTCGGTGCTGATGAACGGTTGCCAGAGGAGGAACAGACCGAAATGCACCATCAGCCAAATACGCTGAAAATCGCTTCCCGATTCCGACAACAGCCCCGCGTGCAGCGACAGCAACATCGCCAGAATGACCCAGCGACGGCCGCTCACGATCCAGGAGATCAGGGGTTTATCGGTAGCAGGAAAATGGTTACTCACAAATGAGTGGGCGGTGAGTGAAGGGCATGGAACGAAAGCCTAGCCTGAATTGACGCGCCGCGCCAATAGGGCCGGCCGGCCATGATGCAGCTTGCACCAGGCCTGTCGAATATCCGGACAGGTGTACGGCGCAGCGACATAAATCCATGTCGAATATTGGCCACTCGCTGTCTGAAATGCATGCGGGAAATATTTTTATTATATAAATCAATCGCATAAAATATTGGCACGCCGATTGCTTTTATCTGCTCAAGCTGTTCAATGACAAGATTGGAGTTCTACATGAAAGCCATCGACCACATGAATTTGTATGACCTCGCAACAGCATTCATTGCTTTTGGCATGGTACTCGGTCTCGCCATTAACTAAGCACACAAACTGAATCAAACGCACCCAAACCAACGGAAATTCGGGGAATGAAATGAAAAATATCAAGAGCATGAAAAATCAGCAGTCGGGCTTTACGCTGGTCGAAATCGCCATTGTCCTGGTGATCATCGGCCTGCTGTTGGGAGGCATTCTGAAGGGCCAGGAATTGATCAATAGCGCGAAGGTCAAGGCAATGGTCAACGACATGAAGCTGGTCGCCACGCAGGTATACGGCTATCAGGATCGCTTCAAGGCGATGCCGGGGGATGATCCCGCGCAAACACCAATCTTGCGGGCGCGACCACTGCTACCACGCCGGCAGCAACGCTGGCGAATGGACGCATCGAAGGCGCGTGGAATTCGACCACCGTTACAGATGAATCATTCCTGTTCTGGCAGCATGTTCGTTTTGCAAACCTTGCCACGGGCTCGACGAATACGGCGGCAGTCGACTATCGTCCCCTCAATAGCGAAAATGGCAACCTCGGGATCACCAGTGCTCCGGTATTGACGGCACCTACTACGCCGTTCAGCGGCTCGTTTTTTGTCTGTCAGGGGAATATCAACGGCCGATTCTCGCGGCAAATCGATACGACGCTCGATGACGGTAATCCCGCCACCGGCTCGGTTCGAATCATGGCGGGCAACAACCAGGCGACCGCAGCCGATGCAACCACGACGGCGGCGATGAATACCGCCGGTGATGGAGCGGTCTATACGGTATGTGTCGCGTTCTGATTGCGTGACAATAAGAAAAGCCCGCTTCGGCGGGTTTTTTTTCGGATGGGAATCGCGCCTGAATTGCCGCATCGCCAAGGGCTATCCGGCCGGTCCTGTTGAAACCAGTCAGGAATGCGGCTACCCCTGTAACAGCCGTATCTCCGCCTTTGCCAGTGACTCGGGCGTCCCCGTCAACACCAGCACATCGCCAGATTCAAGTCGCAAATCAGACTGCGCTTCGATGTCGCGCGCACCTTTGCGACGCAATGCCGAAAGTTGAATCCCGATCTCATCGAATCGCAGAGATGCAATGGTCTTGCCGACGGCCGCCGCACCGGCATCGATGCTGATCGACTGCATGCGCGGCTGTTGCCCGTCAAATTGCGCATCGTCCATATCGGTCACGCCTGGAAAGAAGCCACGCATCAGCGCATAGCGTTCACCGCGCACCTGTCGCAGGCGCGCCAGCACTTTATTGAGCGGCACGCCCAGTAGAAGCATGGTTTGGGTGGCGAGCATCAGCGAGCCTTCGACAACTTCGGCGACGATTTCGGCGGCCCCGGCAGATTTGAGCTTCTCCACATCCGTATCGTCGAACGTCCGCACGATGACCGGCACATCGGGGCGCGCGCGCACATGCGAAAGAATGGTCATGGCGGCATGCGTATCGGAAAAGCTCACCACCACGGCGGAGGCTCGCGGCAGCCCGGCGGCCGTCAGCACTTCCTGGCGCGCGGCGTCGCCGAACATGACGGAATCGCCCGCCGCTGCCGCCTGCTTGACCCGCATCGGATCAGCGTCAAGCGCGATGATGGAGATTTTTTCCTGCTCCAGAAAACGCGCCAGGCTTTGTCCCGATCGACCGTAGCCGCAAATGATGACGTGCCGCTTCTTGCTCATCGACTTGATGGCGAGCTGCTGTAATTGCACGGCGCGCGCTTCCCACTCGCTGGCCACCAGCCGCATGACGATTTTGTCGCTGTGGGCGAGGATCAATGGAGATAGCAGCATTGAAATCAGCATGGCCGCCAATACCACCTGCACCGTCGCCTCGCCCAAAGCATGGTGTTGGCCGGCAAGGGACAGCAGCACGAACCCGAATTCGCCAGCAGGCGCCAATGCCAGCGCGCAACGTAGCGCCACGGCTTTGTCGTTCTTCATCACCGTGGCCAGGACAATGATCACCAGAAATTTGAGGGTGATGAGCGCCACCAGCACAACAAGCACGATGCCCCAGTGGTCCAGCACCTCCCGCAAATTGAGCTGCATGCCGATGGTGATGAAAAACAGGCCCAGCAACACATCGCGGAACGGCTTGATGTAATCGTCAACCTGATAGCGGTATTCGGTTTCCGAGATCAGCATGCCCGCGAGGAAGGCGCCCAGTGCCAGTGACAAACCCGACGCATCCGTCGCCCATGCGAGCCCCAGTGTGACAAACAGTACCGCGAGCACAAACAGCTCGGAGGATTTCTGCGCGGCGATCACGTGAAACAGCGGACGCATGATGCGTTGGCCGAGAATCAATATGACCGCCAGCACCGCGCCTGCCTTTAATAGTGCCGCGCCAATTTCAAAAGCAATTTGCTCACCCGACAGCGCCAGCGCGGGTATCAGAACAAGCAGCGGAATCACCGCCAGATCCTGAAACAGCAAGACACCCATGATTTGTTTGCCGTGCAGGGAATGTAGCTGGGTCTGCTCGGCCAGCACCTTGGTAATGATGGCCGTGGACGACATGGCGAGAATGCCGCCAAGAATCAGGCCCGCTTGCCAGGTTTTTCCCGCCAGCATCGCGATACCAATAACGATAAGGATGGAGAGGACGACCTGGAGCCCGCCAAAGCCCAGCACCAGTTTGCGCATCGATACCAATTGTGGCAGCGAGAACTCCAATCCAATCGAGAACATGAGAAATACCACGCCAAACTCGGCCAGATAGCGCGTTCCCGGCGTATCGGGTACGACGCCGAGCGCGTAGGGACCGATCAAAACACCGACCAGCAGGTAACCCAGAATTGCCGGCATGTTCAGGCGGCGGAACACGACCACCGTCACGACGGCCGTCGCCAAAAGAATTACAACCAGCGGCAGTGTGGCATGTGCGGTCATTGACGCTTATGTATGAGAAGGTAGGATGACATTACAATGTCGATATGCAGAGTCTATTACAACCTCGTTCTATTTCAGATATTGCGCGCACGCTGAATCTCGCGGGAAACGCTGGCCATTGAAGCTGACGCGGTGATGGCGCTGTCGCAAAAACTTGGCGATGACTTTCTTGCCGCGCACAAGTTGCTCTACGAGGCCGTCGAAAACAAAGGCCGCGTGGTGGTCACGGGCATGGGCAAAAGCGGACACATCGGCGGCAAGATTGCGTCCACACTGGCCTCCACCGGAACGCCTGCTTTCTTCATGCATCCCGGTGAAGCCAGTCATGGAGATTTGGGGATGATCACGGCGGGCGATGTCGTGATCGCGATCTCCAATTCGGGCGAATCCATTGAAATTCTCAATATCCTTCCGCAACTTAAGCGGCGCGGCACAACTATCATTGCAATTACCGGGCGGCCAACATCAACGTTGGCACAAGCGGCGACCGTACATCTGGATGCGGCCGTAGAGAAGGAAGCGTGCCCGCTCAACCTGGCGCCCACGGCGAGTACCACGGCGACCCTGGCGCTCGGCGATGCGCTGGCGGTAACCTTGCTCGACGCACGCGGTTTCGGCGAAGAAGACTTCGCGATGCACCATCCGGGCGGCTCGCTTGGCCGCAGACTCCTGATGCACGTTAGTGATGTGATGGTGGTTGGCGAACGCGTCCCCAAATTGTCGGGAAATGCCCTGTTGCCGGCGGCCATCATGGAAATGTCCAAGAAAGGACTGGGAATGACGGCGGTCGTCGATGCAAGTGATGCCGTGTTGGGCGTGTTCAGTGACGGCGATTTGCGGCGCGCGCTGAGGCGCACGACAATATCCGCGCAATACCTGTTGCTGACGTGATGACACGCACACCGAAGACGATTTCCGCGAACAAGCTGGCGGTGGAGGCGGCGGAACTCATTCAACGCCACAAGATCGGCTCCAGCGGCCTGCTGGTGGTGGACGAACGCAACAAGCTGCTCGGCGTCGTGCACGTGCTTGAACTGATGCGTGCAGGTGTACTGTGACGCGCTGGATCGCGCCCCCCGGTGTGTCGGAAATTGTGCTGGCCCGTGCGGCGCGCGTCAAACTGGCAGTGTTCGATGTCGATGGCGTATTGACTGAGGGCCAGCTCCACTACGGTCCACATGGCGAAGAAACGAAGATTTTCAACTCGCTCGACGGCCACGGCCTGAAGATGCTGCAGGAGTCCGGTGTCGAACTGGCCATCATTTCCGGTCGCTCATCGGAGGCGCTGGCAAGGCGCGCAAAGGATTTGCGCATCACCCAGCTCTTCATGGGGATTTCCGGCAAGCGTGAGGTGTTCGATCAGTTGCTGAACGGCCTGTCGATTGAGGCTGCAGAAGCGGCGGGACTCGGTGATGATATTGTTGATCTGCCTTTTCTTTCGCGCTGCGGCTTTGCGGCCTGTGTGCCTGCCGCGCCCGAATACATGAAACCGCACGTGCATTACGTGACACAAGCCGCGGGCGGCCGCGGCGCCGTACGCGAATTCTGTGAGCTCATCATGCATGCGCAAGGCACACTTGATGCGGCATTGAAAAAATACCTGGAATAGACATGCTTTGGATTAAGTCGTTTCACATTGTTTTCATGGTGGCGTGGTTTGCCGGCTTGTTCTACTTGCCGCGGCTGTTCGTCTACCACACGCAGGCGGAGGATGCGGTTTCCATCGAGCGATTCAAGATCATGGAGCGCAAGCTTTACTTCGGCATCATGACGCCGTCGATGTTGATCACGGTTGCGCTCGGCACTGGCTATGGCTCGGTTGGTGGAGCAATGCCGGTGGCTGGATGCATACCAAGCTCGCGCTGGTACTCGTGCTGATCGCGCACCATTTCTATCTCGGCAAATTGATGGTTGACTTCAAGCGCGACAGTAACCGGCATGGCCACGTTTTTTATCGCTGGCTAAATGAAATCCCCGCGTTGCCGGCTTTGATCGGTATCGTCTACCTTGTCGTCGCCAAGCCTTTCTAGGACCCAATGAGCGAATATTTTTTTGCCCCGTGCCCGCGAGGGTTAGCCGGCGTTCTCGCCGTCGAGCTTGAGTCGCTGGGGGCCACGAATCTGCTGGCGCAGGATGCCGGCGTTTCCTTTGAGGGTGACAAGGCGCTCGGATATCGCGCCAATCTTCATTCGCGGATTGCGAGCCGAATTCTTTGGCGAGTAGCGTACTTCCCGTATGAGCAAGAACAGCATATTTACGACGCAGCTTTCCTGCAGCCGTGGCCATCCTGGTTTGACGTGGCGAAGACGATCAAGGTCGAGATTAATGCGCACCGCTGTCCGCTCAAGAGTCTCGATTTCATCACCCTGCGCATCAAGGATGCGATATGCGACAAGTTTCGCGAGCAGGTTGGCTCACGCCCTTCAGTGGATGCGCGCGCGCCCGACGTGCGAATTCATGCGTTCCTCGACGCCACCCACGCAACGATTTACATGGATCTTTCCGGTGAACCCTTGTTCAAGCGCGGCCTGCGCGAACATACCGGTGAAGCGCCGCTGAAGAAAAATCTGGCTGCGGGCATTATCAAATTATCCGGTTGGGACACACAAGAACCGTTCATGGACCCGATGTGCGGCAGCGGTACATTCCTGGTTGAAGCGGCCGAGATGTCGCTGAATATCGCGCCCGGCCTGTCGGGCAACCGATTGCGCGAATTTGCTTTTACACACCTGAAGATTTTTGATCGCGCGATGTGGGACGCCGAAGTGAGCCGCGCGCGCGCCGCACAGAAACCGGCACCCTCAACGCCACTGCCGATTTATGGTTCCGATAAATATGGCTATGCGATCACCGATGCGCGTGAAAACCTCACTGCCAACCAGCTATTCGATTTTGTGCATCTCAAGCAAGTCAATATTCTCGAGGTTTCGGCCCCGGCGCCCAGTGGCGTTATCGTCACCAATCCCCCATACGGGGAACGACTCGGCGAAGTGGACGATCTCGCCGCGCTGTACCCGAAGCTCGGGGACGTATTAAAGCAGAAATTTGCCGGCTGGCGGGCGTATTTGTTCACCGGCGATCCGCAGCTTGCCAAGTTGATGCGATTATCTGCCAGCAAGCGTACGCCACTCTTCAACGGCAAACTCGAATGCCGTTTGCTGGAATACAAGATCATCGCGGGCAGTAACCGCAAGCCCGCATAAATAGTGCAAACACAAGGACTGGCGCGGCGTTTGGCGGTAAAATGGCTGTAAGGCCGCGCCAGATATAGAGTTTTGTGGTTGGTCATGGTGAGGTGCGACCACGTCGACAAGCGATCCTACCGGTGTATCACCAGCCGCTCGCGATGTCGAAACAGATATTCGGGTGCAATGCCCATCATGGCTCGCACGGTACGTGACAGGTGCGCGGAATCAGCGAAACCCGCTGACAGCGCGGCGGTTGTCAGCGAATCCCCGGCAATGGCCAGGTCCAGTGCGCGTCGCAGCTTCATCCACAACACATAACGGCGCACCGGCACCCCGACGGCAGTCTTGAAAACATGTGCGAATCGCGACGGTGAAAGGTGCACCTTTTCAGCCAGTGCGTCGATGCTGCCGTAAAGCTCAGGCGATTCACGCAGGAACGTCAACGCAGTGTCAACCCGGCTATCGGGCTGTGGTGATGTGACCAAGTCCGATGGTGCCAATCCGAAAATTCGCGCGATCAATTGCTCGGCGTCGGCGAGTGAAGTTGCCGGATTTTGCAGCATTAACCAGTCTTCCGTGCCGGAATGACGGCAGCCAAATGCATGTGGCGCATTTTCAAAGCGCTCCGAAATGCGATGGAAGCTGGCACTTTCCGGTTCCCAATAAAGCGCGGCAATCGACGTCGTCACTTCGGCCGTCGCGTATTCGGTATCCGAAGGCACGTAGACCACACTGTTTTCCAGAACCGTCCCATCCGCAAGTGTTACGCGCATCTTTCCCTCTGATGCGTTCAGCCATACAGCCGCGTGATTGCGATGCAGGGTAGTGGCGGTGCTGGGACCTACGTACAAAAAACGTTCATCCCAGACGTACAAATGCACAGGTGGCGAATTGCCCGTCATGAAATAGCAGGTTTATTCAAGTGAATAGCAGGTTTGTTCAACAAGTCGGCAGGTTTATGCAAGAAGCGGGAGGGGAACGATCACATACTAATTATGCGTTCAAACCTCATCGAAAGGGGGCATCATGAAACGCTTCATTGACACTAACACCAATGCCGCTCAAGCGGTGACCTTGTTATTCCTCGCGAGTGCTTTGATATTTACGGTAGTCGGCAGCATCGTAACGCTTTATCAGGCTTTTGCCCGATTTTCATAGCGCCGCTGGCTTGTGACTACTTGACGATTTCCAGGTGTTCGAGCCCCGCCGCCAGATCTTTTTCCTTGGCGTTCTTGCCTTCGAGTTTGATCTTCAGGCGCAAATCGTTTAACGAGTCCGCATTTCGCAGCGCGTCCTCGTAGGA
This sequence comes from Betaproteobacteria bacterium, assembly GCA_016720925.1. NCBI lineage: Bacteria > Pseudomonadati > Pseudomonadota > Betaproteobacteria > Betaproteobacteria bacterium. The sequence goes on from JADKJR010000003.1 coordinate 381,519, forward strand.
AATCATGTCGGCCTCGAAAAGGTCGAACAGCGCTTGGTCGAATGTCTGCATGCCGATTTCCCGGGAGCGCTTCATGATCTCCTTGATCTCGTGCACTTCACCCTTGAAAATCAGATCCTGAATCAGCGGTGAATTCAGCAGGATCTCGATGGCGGCCACACGACCCTTGCCTTCTTTCTTGGGAATGAGCCGCTGCGAAACAAATGCTTTCAGGTTCAGCGACAAATCCATCAGTAACTGGTGGCGACGTTCTTCCGGGAAAAAGTTGATGATGCGGTCGAGCGCCTGATTGGTGGAATTGGCGTGCAGCGTCGACATGCACAAGTGGCCGGTTTCGGCGAAGGCAATCGCGTAGTCCATGGTCTCGCGGTCGCGAATTTCGCCGATCAGGATCACGTCCGGCGCCTGGCGAAGCGTGTTCTTCAGCGCCGCGAACCAGTTGTCCGTATCGACGCCAATTTCGCGCTGGGTGACGATGCAATTCTTGTGTTCGTGCACATACTCAACCGGGTCCTCAATGGTAATGATGTGCCCGTAACTGTTTTCATTGCGATAGCCGATCATCGCCGCGAGCGACGTCGATTTTCCGGAACCGGTACCACCAACCAGGATGACCAGTCCACGCTTGGTCATCGCCACGTCTTTCAGCACGACCGGCAGGTTCAAGTCTTCCATTTTGGGAATGGCCGTCGTGATGGTACGCAGCACCAACCCGATTCTTCCCTGCTGCACGAATGCGTTGACGCGATAGCGTCCAATTCCCGCCGGCGCAATGGCGAAATTGCATTCCTTGGTCGCTTCGAATTCGGCTGCCTGCTTGTCGGTCATGATCGACCGCGCGATCTCGCCGGTATGTATGGGCGACAGGCTCGACTGGGAAACCGGCGTCATCTTGCCGTCGATCTTCATCGCAGGCGGAAACCCGGCCGTGAGAAACAGATCGGACGCCTTCTTCGCGAGCATCGCGCGCAACAATTCGTGTACAAATTTTAGTGCCTGGTCACGTTCCATAAATTCTCCAGTGGCCGCAATACGATCAATTAAACGCGTCTTTGTTGGAAGCCTTGTTGCGCGCTTCGGCAATCGTGATGACGCCGCGTCGCACCAGATCGGCCAGATTCTGATCCATCGTCTGCATGCCGATGGCCTGCCCGGTTTGAATGGCCGAATACATTTGCGCAACCTTGGATTCGCGAATCAGGTTGCGAATAGCGGGAGTGCCAATCATGATCTCGTGCGCCGCAACGCGGCCATTGCCGTCCTTGGTCTTGCATAGCGTCTGGGAAATTACCGCCCGCAGCGATTCGGACAACATGGCGCGAATCATTTCCTTCTCCGCGGCCGGGAACACGTCGATGATACGGTCGACCGTCTTCGCGGCAGAGCTGGTATGAAGCGTGCCAAATACCAGGTGTCCGGTTTCGGCGGCGGTCATCGCCAGGCGAATCGTTTCCAGATCGCGCATTTCACCTACCAGAATGATGTCCGGATCTTCACGCAACGCTGATCTCAATGCGTTGGCAAAAGACAGCGTATGTGGCCCGACCTCACGCTGATTCATGAGGCACTTTTTTGACTCATGCACAAACTCGATCGGATCCTCAACCGTCAGGATATGGCCAAACTCATTGTCGTTGATATGGTTCACCATCGCCGCCAGCGTGGTGGATTTGCCGGAGCCGGTTGGCCCGGTCACCAGCACCATGCCGCGCGGCTGGTTGGAAATTTCCTCGAAAATTTTCGGTGCGTTGAGATCAGCCAGGGACAGGATCTTCGACGGGATGGTACGCATGACCGCACCCGCGCCGCGCTGGTGATTGAATGCATTGACCCGGAAGCGAGCCAGATTTGGAATCTCAAAGGAGAAGTCGCACTCGAGGTTTTCCTCGTAATGCTTGCGCTGTCCATCATTCATGATGTCGTAGACCATGCCGTGTACGTCATCATGCGAGAGCGCGGGAACATTGATGCGCCGAACATCGCCGTGCACGCGGATCATGGGAGGCAGCCCGGCTGAAAGATGGAGATCGGATGCCTTGTTCTTGACACCAAATGCGAGGAGTTCAGCAATTTCCATTTATACTTTTCCTTGGCGGTTTCCAGCCGAACATGATGTTGGATTGAATCTGCGAATCGGCAAAATGGCCCATCGAACGGACACATTGCTTGCCAAAGCGAACGCAGTCAGCGAAAGTGGCTTCTCAGCGAGTGATTATGTCCCCAATCGAATCGAACTTGCAACACGTGAGAGCCTGCATCAATGCCGCGATTGCACGATTGCCGCAGACGCGGCAACGGCCGGTAACACTGGTGGCCGTGTCGAAGGCGAAAGCAGTTGTCGAACTTCGCGAAGCGTTTGCCGCCGGACAGCGCGCATTCGGCGAAAATTATGTGCAGGAAGCCGTTACGAAAATCGAGGCGATGGCCAATTTGCGATCGCAGGGTTTGATTTGGCATTTCATCGGTCCGCTGCAGAGTAACAAAGCGAAGCACGTGGCCCAATTATTCGACTGGATGCATACCATCGACCGTTTGAAGATTGCCCAATCACTGTCGGCGCACCGCCATGGTCTGCCGCCGCTGAATGTTTGCCTGCAGATCAATGTCAGCGGGGAAGCCACCAAAAGCGGCGTGGTGCCCGCCAGCGCGCTGGCGCTTGCCCGCGAGATCGCCAGTCTGCCGGCCCTCAGATTTCGCGGGCTGATGACGATAATTGAAAATACCCCGGACGAAACCGCACAAAGGACGCAATTTCGTATCATGCATCAGTTGTTTGACGCGATGAATCGGGACGGTCTCGCCATTGACACGCTTTCAATGGGCATGTCGCATGATTATGGTGTGGCGATAGAGGAGGGGGCCACCATGGTGCGGGTCGGCAGTGCAATTTTTGGAGCGAGATCTTGAAAATTCTGTTTATCGGTGGCGGCAACATGTGTCAGGCGATCATTGGCGGCCTTATCGCGAAAGGGACACCCACCAGCGACCTTCATGCGATTGAACCATTGGCGGAAACGCGCGCGGCGCTTGCAAGGGTGGGTGTCGCGTCAAGTGGCGAACTTCATGAACGCGATCTCGCTGTCGATGTCCTGGTTTTAGCTGTCAAGCCACAGATGATGATGGCTGCCGTCGCGCCGTTCGCAGGAAAGCTGAAGGCGCAGCTGGTAGTGAGCATTGCTGCTGGCATTCGCACGTCTGATCTTGCCAATTGGCTGTCGCGGGAAGCGGGAACACACGGCCCATCGGGCGGAAAGTCCATATTCGGAAACATCGTGCGCGCCATGCCGAATACGCCTGCCCTGATTCGGGCCGGCATCACGGGGCTGTTCGCCATGCCATGCGTCAGCAAGGATTCGCGTGCAGTGGTGGAGATGTTAATGGGTGCCGTCGGCAAGACGGCGTGGTTTGACAAAGAGGCAATGCTGGATGCGGTCACCGCCGTTTCCGGCAGCGGCCCTGCGTACGTGTTCTATTTCATCGAGGCATTGGAGCAAGCGGCACAGGAGCTCGGCTTTGACGAATCCACAGCGCGCGAATTTGCGCTGCAGACATTTCTCGGTAGTGCGCAGCTCGCCGCGCACAGCGATGAGGCGCCAGCGGTGTTGCGGCAACGCGTCACCTCCAAACGCGGCACAACCGAGCGCGCCATTGAGGCCTTTGATGCGCAAAAAATGAAGCAGCACTTCATTGCCGGTGTTGCGGCAGCGTGCGAACGCTCGCGCGAGCTGGGGGACGAAATGAGCGGGGAAACCGCTGACGAAACGGGAAAAATCTGATGGCCACGCAAGCACTGACCTACCTGCTGGAGACCGTATTCAACCTGTTTGTCCTGGCGGTGCTCACACGCTTTTATGCCCAGGCGTTCCGGGCGCCGTTTCGCAATCCTATCGCCAATTTCGTCGTTGCATTGACTGACTTTGCGGTGAAACCAATGCGCAAAGTCGTTCCCGGGGTCATGGGCCTCGATCTCGCTTCATTTGTGGTGGCGTGGATTGCGCAGACCGTTCTGCTCGTTGCCATCTATGCAATCGTGAGCATCAATATGCTTATTGTGCCCGGATTTTGGCCGACCGTTTTCCTCCTGGCGCTGGTGAAGCTTCTCAAGTTATCCATCTATCTGCTCATGGGCGTGGTCATCATTCAGGCGGTTATTTCCTGGATCAGCCCCTACCATCCCATCCGGCCATTCTTTGATGCCCTGTGTCGACCATTCCTGCGGCCATTTCAGCGCGTGATACCACTGGTCGGTGGGGTTGATTTATCGCCGATGGTCCTGCTGGTCATCCTGCAGGTCATTCTGATTGCGCCGATGGCCTGGTTGGAGCTGGAGACCGGCAAACTTTTGCTGAGGCTGTTTGGCGCGGGGTGATTCGCGCGCGGCAACAGGTGCATTTCCTTGCAAATCGGCCCTCTGTGCAAGCATCATGTGAATTGGTGCAGGAACATATCCTTCGCGCCGATGCAGTACACTCTTGAACGACGCAAATTTGAAGCGAACGCCAGACGTGGATTTCAACGCAAATATCAATAGCCGCTTTGAAACTGAAATTGCCCGCTATAACCAATGGCGGCAAGGCCTCACGAGCGCCGTCCATGAATATCACGACTGGCTGGAGCGAACCAACCAGCTCGATGTGCAGCAGTCGATCCGCTTTTACGACCTGCTGGAGACCCTCAATCGTGGCCGGTTGATGCTGGCGTTCCTGGCTGAATACTCCCGTGGCAAGTCGGAACTGATCAACGCCCTGTTTTTTTCGAGCTTCCACGAGCGCTTGCTGCCGTCGGACGTTGGCCGAACAACGATGTGCCCGACAGAGTTGTTTCACGATCCCAACGAAGAGCCGTATCTCAAATTATTGTCGGTGGAAACGCGCTATCGCGACGAGTCGATTTCGCAATTGAAGAACATGCCGGTGGAATGGTCGAAAATCCGCCTGAACGTGAACAACCCGAAGGAAATGAAGCAAGCCCTGTCCGCGCTGGCGGACACCAAACGCGTCTATGCGCTTGATGCGCGAATGATGGGGCTAATCCCCATGTTCGATGACTCCGGAGAAGGGCCAAGCGAGGACGATATTGTCGAGGTGCCGGCGTGGCGTTATGCGATCATCAATTATCCCCACCCGCTCCTGACCAATGGCCTGTCGATTTTGGACACGCCCGGCCTGAACGCGCTCGGGTTGGAGCCGGAGCTGACACTTTCCACGGTGCCAAATGCCCACGCGGTGTTGTTTCTGCTTGCCATCGATACGGGTGTGACGAAGAGTGATCTGGAAATCTGGGATCGTTACGTGAAGGTCGGATTGCCGGCCAAAATTGCGGTCCTGAACAAGATTGATGTGATGTGGGACGAGCTCAAGACGGAGCCGGAAATCAAGGCCGGCATGCAGCGCATGATGGATATCACCTGTTCGCAGCTCGGTCTGCCACCCGAGAAAGTATTCGCGCTGTCCGCCCAGAAAGCGCTTGTAGGGCGCATCAAGGGCGATCGCGAAATGGTTGAGCGCTCGGGCATTGAAAAGCTTGAAGCCTATTTGGCCAATGAAATAATTCCGATCAAGCGCCAATTGCTGGCCAAGGCAGTCACCAGCGAAATAGGCGCCATGATGATTGCCAGTCACCGTAGTTGCGCGAAGAAACTTGAAGCCAATCAGGCGCAATTGCAGGAACTCGCGGCGCTATCAGGCAAGAGCCGCGAACTCACCATCCAGCTCTGGAAAAAGGTAAGCGCGGAAAAAGAAGCCTACAACGAGGCGTTAACCGAATATAAAATTCAGCGCACCGCTTTCAACCAGAAGCGCAATGCCCTGCTTGATGTTTTTAATCCGACGAAGCTGGATGTGCTGTGCTCACGCAGCCACCAGGCGCTCAATGACTCATGGACCACACGTGGGCTCACGAGCGGCATGCGCGAACTGATTCGCCTGCTCGGCGATGAATTCAAGGCCGTCAATCTCGCGGGTGATGATATTTTTCGGTTGATGGAGGGCGTGTACAACACATTCCATGTGCGGTTCAAATTCGACCAGATGGATTTCCCGCCGCTCGACTTCGAAGGCCCGCGCAACAAGCTGCAACTCCTGATTTATGAAACCGAGCAGTTTTGCCGGGACCCGGTCAATATCGTCATGACCGAAAAACGTTTCATGGTGCGGCGTTTCTGGCGCATGCTGATCGATGCGGCACGGAAGATTTTCAATGAGGCACGGACCGACACCGAGCGCTGGCTGGCCGCCGTGCCATTACCCCTGGAAACGCAGATCAGGGATCATAAGGCGACGTTGCAGTCGCGCCTCGATTCGCTGGCAAAAATTAACGCGCGAGGCGGGGCCATCACCGAAGAGGTCACCAAGCTGCAAGCGCAGCGTAAGGAAATCCAGAGTCAAGTTGACATGATCACCGCGCTGATCATGAAAGTTCGTGATGTTGGCGCGCCCCCAAGCGCGGTGGCGCCCCCGCCCCCGATTGCGGCGCATGCCAGGCCAAAACCTGTCGCCGAACCCATTCCGGACTTCCTGAAGACCATTAAAACGGAAATTGCCCCGAAAGAACCTGCGACGGAATTCCTGAAAACCCAGAAGTTGGATCTTGCGACGACTCAGAAGCTGGATATTTCGGGCCTGTCGCAGCAGTAGCGCCATGGGTTGTGCGGACTTTGGGCCGCCTGTCGCCTAGACAAGGATGACGTCGTACTGCTCCTGGGTATAGGACGTCTCGACCGACAATGAGATCGGTTTCTTGATGAAATCTTCAAGCATGGTCATGCCCTGCGATTCCTCATCGAGGAAGCGATCGATAACGGTTTGTGAGGCGAGGATACGAAATTCCTTTGCGTCGAACTGTCGCGCGGACCGCATGATTTCGCGCAGGATTTCGTAGCAGACCGTCTGTGCGGATTTGATTTCACCGCGACCGGTGCAAGTCGGACAGGCTTCGCAAAGTACATGCGCAAGGCTTTCACGGGTGCGTTTGCGCGTCATTTCCACCAAACCCAGCTGCGTAAATCCGTTGACTGTGATGCGTGTACGGTCGCGCGACAGAGACTTGTGAAACTCGTTTAGTACCGCATTCTTGTGTTCGTCGCTGTCCATGTCGATGAAATCGACGATGATGATGCCGCCCAGATTGCGCAAGCGCAATTGGCGGGCAACGGCCTGCGTGGCTTCTAGGTTGGTCTTGAAAATGGTGTCGTCGAAGCTGCGACCGGAGACAAAGGCGCCGGTGTTCACGTCGACCGTGGTGAGCGCTTCGGTCTGGTCGAATATGAGATACCCGCCGGACTTCAGATCCACCCGGCGCGCGAGCGCTCGCTCGATTTCATCCTCGGCGACGAACAGGTCGAACAGGGTAGGTTCACCGCTGTAATGTTCCAGCACAGATAGTGATTTGCGCATATAGCGTTCCGCGAAATCCACCATCCTCGCGTACGTTTCGCGGGAGTCGACGATGATGCGTTCGGTTTCCTTGGTCACGAGATCGCGCAGCACGCGCAGGGACAGATCGAGATCCTGATAAAGCAGCATTTGCGGTGGCGCTGTTTTTGCGACTTCCGAAATGCCGCGCCAGAGTTTGATCAGGTACTCGATATCCGATGTCAGTTCTTCGTCGGTCGCCGTTTCGGCGACGGTGCGGACGATGAAGCCGCCGGTCTCGCCTTCGGGCATCAGTTGATGCAGTTTCTCCCGCAGGTTTTCGCGCTCGACTTCGTCCTCAATGCGCTGCGAAATGCCGATATGCTGATCCCCCGGCAAATACACCAGCAAGCGGCCGGCGATGGAAATCTGCGTGGACAGCCGCGCACCTTTGCTGCCGATCGGATCCTTGATGACTTGCACCACCAGCGTCTGACCTTCATGAAGCAGCTTCTCGATGGGCTTTTGCTCGGCGCTCTTGTTTGAAGCCCAGACTTCGGCGACGTGCAGAAACGCCGCGCGCGCCAGGCCAATTTCGATGAAGGCAGATTGCATCCCCGGCAGTACACGTCCGACCCGGCCCAAATAAATATTGCCGACCAGGCCACGGTTGGAACCGCGTTCGACATGCAACTCCTGTACGGCGCCGAGTTCCATGACGGCAACACGGGTTTCCTGCGGCGTGACATTGATGAGGATTTGCTCGTTCACGGAATGGATTCTCTTGAAAGGGGTGACGCCACGCGGCGAAGAGCAGGGAGCTGCACGTTAGCTCGAATTTTGCCGCGATGGCGAATGGTGCTGTTGCATCGCAAAGTACTCAGACCTGCACGCCGCATTGTCGCAGCAGTATCGCCGTCTCGTAAAGCGGCAATCCCATCACCCCCGAGTAGCTTCCGGACAGCTTGGCGATAAATTTTGACGCAATGCCTTGTATGGCGTACGCGCCAGCCTTGTCCATCGGTTCGCCGGTCTCGACATAGTGCTTGATTTCGTCTTCGCTCAGCTTGGCGAACGTAACGAGGCTGGTCGTCAATACTTGTTTGATTTCATGGTTCACGGCAACAGCAACAGCGGTGAGCACCTGGTGGGACTCGCCGGCCAATTGCGTCAGCATGCGAATTGCATCGGCTTTATCGGCGGGCTTGCCCAGGATATGTCCATCGAGCGTGACAGTAGTATCCGCGGTGAGGATGGGACGCGGGGTGAGGCGTCGCTCGCGCATCAACCGAATGGCGGTGTCGGCTTTGAGAGTCACGATGCGTTGTACGTATGCGTGCGCCGTTTCGTCTTTGAGTGGCGCTTCGTCCACATCGATTCGCGGCGCATGTTCGCGAATCATGAGGAGCTCGTAACGCACGCCGATTTGCTTCAGCAGCTCGCGACGGCGGGGGCTCTTCGATGCCAGGTAAATGATGTTCGATGACGGTTGCATGGCGTTGGACAGGTGATTTCTATTCCCGATGGTAAGGATGGTTTTGCAGTAACGTCCACGCCCGATACAGCTGCTCGGCGAGCAAGACGCGAACCATGCCATGGGGCAGTGTACATCCGGACAGCGCCACCAACCTCTTCGCCGATTGTTTTACCTCAGGCGCCAGGCCGTCGGCGCTGCCGATGATGAAACAGGGGCTAATTCCATCAGCCATCCAGGCCTTCATCCACGCCGCCAGCATTGCGGTCGTGAGGGGAATGCCACGCTCATCGAGCACGACACGCTCGGCCTGTCTGGGGACGGCCGCGTCGATCCGCTTCCCTTCCTGCTCCAGTACTTTTGCAACCATCCGGGAAGACCGATCTTCCGGCTTCAATTCGATCAAATCAATGCGCGATTCGGGCGGCATGCGTTTGGCGTATTCCTCGAAACCCGCTTGCACCCAGGCGGGCATTTTATGGCCGAGTGCGACGACGGTGAGTTTCATGGCAACCCCGCAAGAAACGTTCAAAGTCCAGCACTGGTGCGGTGTTTCGGGCAAGAAAGGCTGAAACGCCGCACCAGTGCTGGAGTTTTGGCAAGGAATTCTTCAGGCATGCCGCCACCCGCAGGATGCACCAGAACTATTCGGTCGCCTTGGGACGGCGGATGGCAGGCTTCTTCGCGGCCGTTTTTTTTGCCACGGCCTTTTTCACCGTCGCTGATGTCACGTTCTTGCGCGTGGCAATTACCGCCTTCTTTGTAGCTTTCTTTACCACTTCCTTTGCCACCTTCGCGACCACCTTCTTGGGCACCTTCGTGACAATCTTTGCCGGTACTTTTTTCGTCACCACTGTGGCCTTGCCAACGGCTTTCTTCGTTTTGACGACCTTCGCTATCGTGCCATTCGTCGCGGCCTTCGAGGTCCTGGTTGCCGTGGTTGTTTTTCGCGTCTTGGCTGAGGCCGTTTTTGGCAGAGTCTTCGGCGCCGCCTTGGACTTGGCCGCTACCTTTTTCGTGGATTTCACCTTGGCCACCACCTTGGACTTTGCCGTTGCCTTCGGCGCTGCGGGCTTGCGCTTCGGCGCCGCCGGCTTGGGATACTCCAGCTTTCCCTCGCCCCACAACTCTTCGAGTTTGTAATGCTCACGCATGACAGGTTGCATGATGTGCACCACCACGTCGCCGCAATCAACCAGCACCCACTCGCCGGATTGCTCGCCTTCGATGCCGTAGATCCAGCCGCCTGATTCCTTTACCGGGTCCATCACATGCTTTGCCGGCCCCTTGATCTGCCGGTTGTCATCTACACTAGCGATCGCGATGTAATCAAATACAGATGTGAGCTTCGCAACGTTGAAGAGCTTGATGTCGCGCGCCTTGATGTCTTCCAGCGCGTCGATGACGACCGTGGTCAGTTTTTTAGTAGCCAACTTGTCCTTACTCCTCGGATAGATACAACTTGTGTTGCTCAATATAATCGCAAACGGCGTCCGGCACCAATTGGCGGACGGTTTCGCGCCGCGCAAGCCGCGCGCGAATGTCAGTTGAAGACACGGGGGGCGGTGTCATCCCCAGCATCACCACCGATCCGCTCGGCGACTCATGGGTCGCCAGCAATCCAGCGAGACGCTTTTCAACCTCTTTGCGTAGCTCCTGTGCGCCACGCGCAGACGCCAACTCGTGGCCGGCCCTGTCGATCACCGCGAAGTGAGTGAGGTCGAACAATTCACGCCAGCGATGCCACGTATCCAACCTTAAGAACGCATCGCTGCCGATCAACCACACTAAACTGGCGGCCTCGCCATATTCGGCACGCAGTTCGACCAATGTGTCGAAGGTGTAAGTCGGTCCGTCGCGTCGTAGTTCACGTTCGTCAACGACAACATCGGAATTGCCATGAAAAGCGATTCTGAGCATATCGACGCGCTGCGCGCCGGAGGCGTAGGGACGTCTGCCTTTTTGGTAGGGATTGCCGACCGGCAGCAGCAGCAGCTTTTGCAGTTTCAATTGCGCAAAGGCGCTACGTGCGAGGCCGAGGTGGCCGACATGCACCGGGTCGAAGGTTCCGCCAAGAAGTGCGATCGGATTCAACGGGGCGAGCTACTCGCGAATCTGGCCATCGCCGAACACCACCCATTTCTGCGAAGTCAGTCCTTCGAGGCCGACCGGACCGCGGGCGTGAAGTTTGTCGGTGGAAATACCTATCTCGGCGCCAAGCCCGTACTCAAATCCGTCCGCGAATCGTGTCGATGCATTGACAATGACCGAGCTCGAATCGACTTCGCGCAAGAATCGCATGGCGCGCGAATGGTCTTCGGTGACGATGGCATCGGTGTGTTGCGAGCCGAACTCGGCGATATGCGCGATCGCTTCGTCGAGCCCGGGGAGCGTCGCAATTGACACGATCGGCGCCAGATACTCGGTGTGAAAATCCGCCTCCGTCGCGCTCACAATACCGGCGATACCCGCGGCCTCAAGAATCGCGCGGCTTTCCGGGCAGCCGCGCATTTCTACGCCTTTGCCGGCATAAATGCGGCCGATCAGCGGCAGGAACTTCGCCGCAATCCCTTGCGCGACCAGCAATGTTTCCATGGTGTTGCACGGAGAGTAGCGCTGGGTCTTGGCGTTATCCGCGATGCGTACCGCCTTGTCGAGGTCGGCCTTGTCGTCGACGTAAACATGACAGATACCGTCGAGGTGTTTGATGACCGGCACCTTCGATTCTTCAGCGATGCGCGCGGTCAGGCTCTTGCCGCCGCGCGGAATGATGACGTCGATGACGCCTTTCATCCGCAGCATTTCGCCGACGGCGGCGCGGTCGGTAGTGGCGACAAGTTGCACGATCGCTTCGGGCAGGTCTGCTTTCTTCAATCCCTCAACGACGCAAGCGTGAATGGCTTGATTTGATTCGCGCGCCTCCGAACCGCCGCGCAGGATGCAGGCGTTGCCGGATTTGAGGCACAGCGCGGCCGCATCGGCGGTGACGTTAGGGCGTGACTCGTAGATCATGCCGATGACGCCGAGCGGCACACGCATTTTTCCCACCTGAATACCGGAGGGACGGAATTGCAGATTGCTCATTTCACCGACCGGGTCGGCGAGCACGGCGACTTCGCGCACGCCCTGCGCCATCGCGCGCACGGATTTTTCGGTCAGCGTCAGGCGATCGACAAACGCGGCGTCATTGCCCGCTTCCCGGGCGCGGGTGATATCTTTCGTATTTGCGGCAAGTATGAGCGACAAATTAGTTTCAATCGCCGTTGCTGCGGCCAACAGCGCCGTGTTCTTGCTCGCCGTCGAGGCGCGCGCAAGTGCACGCGCGGCGACGCGTGCCGCGGCACCCGCGCCTTGCATATAGCTTGTTACATCGCGGCTCGCCAACAAATTGGGATCGTGCATTGCATTCATGAATCAGGCGGCTTTCATCAAGGGTTTTCCAGCCAGCCCGCGCGCCAATTCCGCCAGCGCGTCCCAGGGCTCATTGGGATTCAGGCCCTTAATCATGCGATCGATTTCTGCCGCTTGCAACAGCAGCGCCAGCAGCGAATCCGCCGTGTGGCGGCGGGCGATGCGTTCGAGTTCACGCTGCTTGCCCGGTTGCGGCGGGCGCCCCGAGCGCGTGACACCGCGAACCCGGGCCAGCATGCGTATTTCGTTGGTGACGACCCAGAGAATCAACGGCAATGCTTCACCTTCCGCTTTGAGCCCATCAAGCATGCGCTGAATACGCGCCGCGCCATCGTTTCCGGCATTGTCGTTCGCGGCATCATGTATCGCCGAGACCAGCTGGAACGGATTGAAGCGGGAAACGTTGGCCACGCTGTCCTCGAGCAACGCGAGGGAAATTTCGCCGGGCGGGCAAAGTAGCGCGAGTTTGCGCAGCTCCTGCCGCGCGGCCAGCAAATTGCCTTCCACGCGGTCCGCCAGCCATTCCAGCGCGTCGTTGTCGGCTGACTGCTGCTGCCGTGCAAGTCGCCCTTTCAGCCATTGCGGCAAGCGCGCGCGATCCACCGGCATGGCTTCAATCATCACGGCAGCGGCCTCAAGTGCCACGAACCACTTGGTCTGCTTGCCCTGCCAGTCGATTTCCGGCAACGTCACCACGGTGATCGTGTCTTCCGGCAGTCGTGTGCAGAATTGTTCGATGGCGGTCCCACCTTCGCGGCCCGGCTTGCCGGTGGGAATGCGTAATTCCAGCAAGCGCTGGGTGGCGAACAATGAAAGCTCGCTGCCCGCTGATTTGAGCTGCGACCAGTCGAAACCTGATTCCGCCGTGAAAACTTCGCGCTCGATGTAGCCGGCCGCACGCACTTGCTCGCGCAGGGCATCCGCCGCCTCCAGGGCGGCCAACGGCTCCGCGCCATGAATCGCATAGAGTGCCGATAGCGCTTTGGGCGGGTGTTCGAGAAACTGTTCTGCGGTCAGGCGCATGGTGTGAACTCAGCGTTTGATCGCCGTCATGCGGCGCAGGATCTGGCTGGCGGCATCCTGTTCCATGTCCTTGTAGAGCATGGTCTCTTCCTGTTGCTTGGCGATGACCTGTGAATCGTCATAAGTCATGATGCGCTGCAACTGGACCTCGCTGGTAGGAATCGGCACGCCGCCCTTGCTATCCACCAGTTGGTATCGCACCCGCAGTTTCAATTGGTATTCGCGTACGCGTCCGGCGCCCGACAGCGACAGGATCAGGCGCTCGCGCTTTTCCTCGCTGATATTGAGTTGCGCCTCGGCGTCCTTGGCGCTGGACATCAGTTTGGTGGGACTGTTGGTGAGCTCGCGGCGAAGTTTGTCCGCAACTTGCGAGGCGCCCGTATTTGAAACGAACACGCTGGCGAAAGGAACGTTGTACTCGCCGCGCAAATGGAAGCCGCACGCCGAAAGCATGCCCAGGACGGTCACAAGCATCAGCGAACGCAAGCGATTAAACGACCACATTGACCAGCTTCCCCGGTACCACGATCAGTTTTTTCACCGCCTTGCCCTCCGTATGACGCGCGACCCCCTCATCCTTCAGCGCAAGCTGTTCAATCGCCTCTTTGGTGGCAGCCTTCGGCACACGAATATGGCCGCGTAATTTGCCATTCACTTGTACAACGAGTTCAATTTCATCCTGCTCCAGGGCGCGATCATCGACTGACGGCCACGGCGCATCGATGATACTGCCTGCTTCAGCGGCGAACCCCAGATCATTCCAGAGCTGGTGCGTGATATGCGGCGCAAGCGGATAGAGCACCCGCAACAGGATGGATACACTCTCATTGAGCGCACTCCCGGCTTGCTGGCCCGAGTCCTCGATGGCGTTCAGCATTTTCATGCACGCCGACACGACGGTGTTGTACTTCAGGTGATCGTAATCGAACTGGGCCTGTTTCAGTATCGAATGAATTGCGAAGCGCAGTTCAGGCGCCTTTGTGCCACTGCCGCCGGCTCGCAAGGCGTCCCGGCTCGCCGCACAATGGGCCCACAAGCGGCGCAGGAAGCGGTAAACCCCCTCCGCGCCGGAATCCGACCACGCCGCACTCTGGTCGGGCGGCCCGGCAAACATGACGTAAGCACGCGCCGTGTCGGCGCCATAGCGCGCGATGATTTCCTTGGGCTCGACGACGTTGTTTTTCGATTTCGACATTTTCTCGATGCCGCCCAGCGTCACCGCCGCGCCGTCGTCTTTCGCAATCGCTCCGGTCGGGCGCCCTTTGTCGTCGTGCTTCAACTCAACTTCATCCGGGTAATACCAGCGCTTCTTGCCGCCACTGTCCTCGCGATAAAAGCACTCGGCGGACAACATGCCCTGCGTGAACAGGTTGGTAAAGGGTTCATCGAACTTCACCAGGCCCCGTTCGCGGTCGCCCGGAAACTCACCCTTGATATCGCGCATCACCTTGGTCCAGAAACGCGCGTAGAGCAAATGCAACACGGCGTGCTCGATGCCGCCGATGTACTGATCCATCGGCATCCAGTAGTCATTGCGCGCATCGACCATGCCCTGGCTCGCGTCAGGTGAGCAATAGCGCATGTAGTACCACGCCGAATCGACGAATGTGTCCATCGTATCGGTCTCGCGCTTTGCCCGCTTGCCGCATTGGGGGCAGCTCACATTCAGAAACGCGGCATGTTTGTTGAGTGGATTGCCGCTGCCATCGGGGACGCACTCTTCCGGCAGCACCACCGGCAAATCTTTCTCCGGCACCGGCACCACGCCGCAGTCTCCGCAATGGATCAGCGGGATCGGCGTGCCCCAATAGCGCTGGCGGGAAATGCCCCAGTCGCGCAGGCGATACTGGATTTTCTTCTCGCCGAGCCCTTTGTCCTGCAGGTCTGCGGCGATGGCATCAACCGCCTGCGTATAGCTCAAACCATCGTATTTGCCGGAATGAATGCAGGCGCCGGCCTGCTTGTCGCCGTACCATTCGTCCCACGCTTCGGTCGAGTAGACCTTGCCGGGCGCCGACACCACCTGCTTGATCGCGAGCTGGTACTTTTTCGCGAACGCGAAGTCGCGCTCATCGTGTGCGGGCACGCCCATGACGGCGCCATCACCGTAGCTCATGAGCACATAATTTCCCACCCATACCGCAACGCTCTCGCCGGTAAGCGGGTGCATGACGGACAAGCCGGTCGGCATGCCTTTCTTTTCCATGGTGGCGATTTCCGCTTCCGCGACGCCGCCTTTCTTGCATTCATCAATGAACGCGCGGAGTGCCGGATTGGACGCGGCCGCAAGTGTGGCGAGCGGATGCTCGGGCGCGACGGCGCAAAAGGTGACGCCCATGATGGTGTCGGCGCGGGTCGTGAAGACAAACAGCTTTCCATCCTGCACCAATGTTCCGGCGGCATCCCCGATCTGGTGCGGAAAGGCGAAGCGGACGCCGACCGACTTGCCGATCCAGTTTTCCTGCATGATTCGCACGCGCTCCGGCCAGCCCGGTAACTTGTGCGCCACATGGTCCAGCAACTCTTCGGCGTATTGGGTAATGGCGAGGTAATAGCCGGGAATCTCGCGCTTTTCGACCAGCGCACCCGAGCGCCAGCCACGGCCATCGATCACCTGTTCATTGGCGAGAACAGTCTGGTCAACGGGGTCCCAGTTCACCACCTGGGTTTTGCGATAGGCGATTCCCTTTTCCAGCATCTTCAGGAACAGCCACTGGTTCCACTTGTAGTAATCGGGCTTGCAGGTCGTGACTTCGCGTGACCAGTCAAATGCGAGCCCCAGCGGCTGCATCTGCGCTTTCATATCAGCGATGTTTGCGTAGGTCCATTTGGCGGGCGGTTCATTGTTCGCCGTCGCCGCGTTTTCCGCCGGCAAGCCGAATGCGTCCCAGCCCATCGGCATGAGGACGTTGTAGCCCTTCATCCGCAGATAACGAAGCATGACGTCGTTAATGGTGTAATTGCGCACATGCCCCATGTGCAGCTTGCCCGAGGGGTATGGCAGCATGGAGCAGGCATAGAACTTGGGCTTCGGATTGCCCTTCTTGTCGACGGCGTATTCGGTTACGCGGTAAGCGTCGGTGCGAGTCCATTCGGCTTGGGCGCCGGCTTCGATTTGCTTGGGGTAATACTGGGAATCCATGGGCGATTGAATGCGGCAAAGGTGAGAAATTTGCCTGATTTTGTGTAATCGTCAATTATACAGGGCGGGGTTGCATGCCCTTTTGCGCGCCTTGAGCCAAACGCATCCAGCAATCCTGCATTTGCGTATGTGAGGAACAATTGAAAAAGTAACCCGGACACGGAGAATCAAAAATGAAAAAAATTGTTTGCGCACTGAGTATTTGCCTTGCTTCCTGTTTTGCCAACGTGACGATAGCGGCAGCCGTTGGCACGGTTGATGGCGTGCAGTTACCGGCCTGGCTTGATCGAGCCGGTTTGACAGTGCCGATTTCCCCGGGCGTTTCCCTGCAGGCGGGCGATACCGTGCGCACTGGCGCGGGCGCACGCCTGCTGCTAAAGCTTGAGGAAGGCAGCTTTGTGAAGCTGGGCGAAAACGCCAGGTTCGTCATCGAACGCGCGCAGCCCAGGAAGGGTGCCTTCGAGGCCGTACTCAATGTACTGAACGGCGCATTTCGATTTACGACCGCGACGCTTTCCCGGAACTTGCCGCGCGACGTGCGCATCAGGGTTGGCCAGAACGCAACCGTCGGCATTCGCGGCACCGACCTGTGGGGCCGCAGCCGCGATGACAACGACATCGTCTGCCTGATCGAAGGCAAGATTGAAATTACTGGCAACGACAAAAAGTCACTGATCCTGGATCAGCCGTTGCAGCTTTTCCAGTCGACCAGTTCGGCACCCCCGGCTCCCATCAGCTTTCTGACCAAACCGGAGCTCGAAGTTTTCGCCGCCGAGACGGAAATGGAACTTGGCAAGACGTCCAGCCCCCAAGGCGGGTGGAAAGTGGTGATCGACGGCTTTGCTTCGCGCGCGGAAGCACGCGAAGCGGCGCGCAATTTGCGCAACAACGGCTATCCTGCGGAAGTCGCAACCGATAATGTCCTGACTATCGGAAAAATGGATAGTGAGCTTTCCGCGAGGCAACTTGCCGCGCGACTAAAGGCGGGCTCCGGCTTCAAGGAAGTCCGCATCGCGCAATGAGGTGGTGGCGTAAGACAACGCATGGGGGCGGGGCATGAACCCCTATAATGTGACCTCAATCTTGATGGTCCCGCATGAACGCCCCATTTCCGACTTCGCCGCCGCCTTATTCTCCCAGCGCGCTGCATCCTCGTCTTCTCGATAATCTCAACCCCGAACAATTGAAGGCGGTCACGCTGGCGCACGACAGCGCGCTGGTGCTCGCGGGGGCGGGTAGCGGCAAGACACGCGTACTGACCACCCGCATCGCGTACCTGATTCAGACCGGTCAGGTCAGCCCCGCCGGGATTCTCGCGGTGACGTTCACCAACAAGGCCGCCAAGGAAATGCTGGCGCGCCTGTCGGCGATGATGCCGATCAACACGCGAGGCATGTGGATTGGCACTTTCCACGGCCTCTGCAATCGGCTGCTGCGTGCGCACTATCGCGACGCCCATCTGCCGCAGACTTTCCAGATTCTCGATTCAGCCGACCAGCAGTCAGCCGTCAAGCGCCTGTTGAAGACGCTCAATGTCGACGACGAGAAATTCAAGCCGCGCGAAATGTGCTGGTTCTTCAACAACTGCAAGGATCAGGGCCTGCGCGCCAACGCGGTGGAAGCGCAGGATGAATTCACCCGGCGGCAGGTCGACCTCTATCGCGCCTACGATGAGCAATGCCAGCGTGAAGGCGTGGTCGATTTTGCCGAGCTGCTGTTGCGTTGTTACGAATTGCTTGGGAAGAATCCGCCATTGCTGGAGCACTACCGCGAGCGTTTCAAATTCATCCTGGTCGATGAGTTCCAGGACACCAATCGCCTTCAGTACCAATGGATACGCCTGCTGGCCAGCGGGGGTGCCGCGATGTTCGCAGTGGGCGATGATGACCAGAGCATTTACAAATTCCGCGGCGCCGAAGTCGGCAACATGCGTGATTTCCAGCGTGATTTTGCCGGTAACAACGTCATCAAGCTCGAACAGAATTACCGCTCGCAGGGCAACATTCTCGACGCCGCCAATGCGGTGATCCAGCAAAACAAGGAGCGCCTCGGCAAGAATCTGTGGACCGAAGCGGGCAAGGGCGAGCCCGTTCGCATTTTTGCCGGTGCCTCGGACAACGATGAAGCGCAGTTCATCATCGATGAAGTGAAGTCACTCAATCGCGGCGGCACCGCGCTGATCGATATGGCGCTATTGTATCGATCGAACGCGCAATCGCGGGTGCTGGAGCACGCGCTGTTTCGCGCGGGTGTCGCCTACAAAGTGTACGGCGGCCTGCGGTTTTTCGAGCGTCAGGAAATCAAGCACGCGCTGGCGTATTTGCGTGTCGCCGCCAATCCAGACGACGATGGCGCCTTTTCGCGGGTGGTAAATTTTCCGCCGCGCGGCATCGGCGCTCGTTCGGTCGAGCAAGTGCAGGAACTCGCGCGGCGCGACAACGTGTCGATGTATGCCGCCGCCGCGTCGGGCATCGCCAAAGGGGAAATCACTGGTCGTTCCGCTTCCGCCATTGGGGCGTTCCTGAAAATCGCCGAAAGCCTGAAGGCCTCGTCGACCGCGGTGGCCTTGCAGGAGCTGGCCGACGAATGCCTGGAGAAGAGCGGGCTGCGCGCACATTACCTGGCTGAACGCGAAGGCGCCGATCGGCTGGAGAACCTCGCCGAATTGATCAATGCCACCGCGCAATTCCAGGAAGAATACGAAGGCGAGGATTCGCCGCTGGTCGGCTTTCTGACCCATGCCAGCCTGGAGGCAGGTGAGCACGAGGCCGGTGTGAACGAGGACGCGTTGCAACTGATGACGGTGCATTCCGCCAAGGGGCTTGAGTTCACCGCCGTGTTTTTGAGCGGGCTGGAAGAAGGCCTGTTCCCGCACGAGAATTCGATTACGACTCTCGAGAGCATCGAGGAAGAGCGGCGGCTGATGTATGTCGCGATTACGCGTGCGCGTGAACGGCTGTATCTTTCCTATGCCGCACAGCGCATGTTGCACGGGCAAATGCGTTACGGCATCGTCTCGCGTTTTGTCGATGAAATTCCTGCGCCGCTTTGCAAATGGATCGTGGTACCGGAGCGGCAGTCAGGCTATCTGGCGGGTCAGCAGATGTATCCCGCCGCGCGATCCGCCGGGGCGCACAATGCAGCGCAGTCATGGGGTGATCGTTCGTCCGGCGCCGGTGCGTGGCGCGAGGGTCGTGGCAGCGGCGAGCAACCATACGCCAGCCAAGCCAATCGTTACGGTGGCATGACGACGCAAGATACCAGTTATGGTCGAGACGGTGCGCCCGACACGACCCGTGCCAATTTCGAAACGCGGCGTCCCGATGCGCATCCCTTCGCCATTGGCCAGAACGTCATGCACGGCAAGTTTGGCGAAGGCGTGGTGGTGAATTTCGAAGGCAGCGGGACTGGATGCGCGGGTACAGGTCAAATTCCGCAGCGATGGCACGAAGTGGCTGGCGCTGCAGTACGCGAAGCTGACGGCGGTCGCATAGCGCGAATCGCGCGCGCATTGCGCGTCAAAAAGATAATTGCGAGGCAAACTCTATGGCTGGCGCGCCTCACAGAGTATAAATGTCTGAAATGGTGCGCCAGTGCTGGAGTTTGTGGTTGTTGCGCGTATGCTTAGTCAAAATCGCCCATCGACGCACTGCCCGACGACGGTTCTTTCTTTCGCTCTTCTTCCAGCTTCGGTTTGAGCGCGAGCGCCTCCTTGAAGAACGCGTCCGGCGCGACCGGGGATTTCATCAGCAGGAATGGCGGCATCAGCTTGGCCGAAATGCGTTGCGGCTGCACCTTTTCGCTTTCCACGCGCAATGAAACGTGTACGCCGACGGCCACGACAACCAGCGCGCCGACGATTGCGCCGACGAGACGAATGTGCTTCGGTGTAATGGCGCGGATGTGGGCAAAACACAGAATGCCGAACATCCCCCAAAGCAATAGCGGCACCCACTTTTGCAGCGATGTCCAGGCAAAGCTGTAGGTGGCGAAATCGGTGACGATATCGACGATGAACAATGACACCATGAACGCAAATGCAATCGCCACGTGACGAAAGAACTGGCCGCGTGCGGTGACGAGCCGGGTGAGCAGTGTCCAGATGCCAGCCCAGCTGAGCACCACCATTGGCATCACCACCGCGCCGGGCAAATAGTTGGCGAGCTTGAATTCGCTGGTTTGTCCGAGCCAGGTTGACAGTGTGATGGCAGCGATAAACGCGGCCATCATGAATAATGCCGCGTTGCCGTAGCCCATTGCACCGAGCGGCGCGTAGGTCGAGGTCATGGGTAACGCCGGCGCGACCTCGAAGCTCACGCGCCGGATTCGCAGGTTAGTGTGGCCAATGCGAATGGACGCTTCGTCGCCTACCAGCAAGTGATTGACGTTGGCGTGGCGGATGACATCGAATGTGCCGTTTTGTGTGCCCAGGTCTTCCAGGCACAGGGCACCTTCGGCATCGAAGGCGATCCGTACATGCGCCGGCGCGACAAAGGGGTCATCGATCACGACGTCATTGCCATAGCCGCGGCCAATGGTAACGGCGTCCGCGTGAATCCGCTGACGCGACGCCACCGCGCCTGACTTGTCGAGAATCTCAATCCAGAATGGCGGGTGCGATGTCATGGCGCCACCTTCAATTCCGCGAGGAAGCGTTGGCCAAGGCGCGTCGCGTTTTCATACGTGGTGCCGGTCATTGACAGGGTCATGGCGACCGCCTCATCGCTTCGGTCCTGGGTAACCGCCATCATCGACACGTTGTACAAGCCTTCAAGATCGCGGTACGCGCTCGCGCACCACATCACGCGCAGGCGCGGGTGGCTGGCTTTTGCGTCCGTTTCACCGACAATGACGATATCTTCGTGACAGGCGGGGGCGGTGAATCGCTTGGGATTGGATTCCTCCCCCGACAGCCGCGCGTTCTGCGACACGAAATTGGCAAACTGGAAACTGTTGAGGTCGATGGACTTGAAATGGCTGCGCGAAATGCGCACGTTGCCGGTGTGAATATCACCGGAAATGAACAGCCAGTTCTGCATGCTGCAACTCGACGAGTCCGAGCGTGCGCGCGGCGCCGGCTTGGCATCGGCATTGGTGCGCGCGCCGCAGGTGAACCACTCGGCGGCACTTTCCGGCGCCAGGTAAGAACCATTCGGCGTGGGCTTGAAGCCTTTGCTCTCCAGCGCGGCGTACAGGCCGCTCTGCCACGCGCTCACTTGGCGGGAAATCTCGGCACGCGTCAGCTTGCCGGTCAGGGGTTCAGCGAGGCGCGGGTGCGTCATTAACGCAGCCGCGTATTTGGCGGGAACCAGAAAGCTCACCTGCTCCGCGAAAATGGCCTTGGCGACATTGACGCCGGCAATGCGCGATGTGCCACCCAGCGTCGGGCCACCGCTCATGCCGGGATTCATCGGACCAGAAAGGTGGATGCGTTCACTGTAGCTGCGTTCCACCAGCCCGCTGTAGTTGCCCTCCATTACCGCGAATCCGATATCAAGTGGGTTGCCGAGGCTGAACAGTTTTTCACCGCGCGGCAGGTTGCCGGTTAACGCGCGCGGATCGAATTCAAAATGCGTCCAGCCGCCTTTATCAAGTTGTACCAGCGCCAGATCGTTGATGACATCGAAGGCCAGCAGCTTCAGTTTGCCGCGCGTGCCATCAGCCGAGACATATTCCATGCGATAAGTCTGCGGTTCGAGTGCATGTTGCGAAACGACGTGATAATTGGTGATCGCCAAACCCTCGGCGCTCACCAGGAAGCCGGAACCCGTGGAAGATTTTTGCGATGCGCTATTCAACAGCGTGCGGATCTGCAGCAGGCGCGGCTTGGCGTCGCGGTAGATCGCCTCGGCACTGGCGGATAGGGACGCGCCGGGGATGACAACTGGTGGTGCGGCCGCTTTTGTCGCGTTTACCGTGTGTGCCACGCCCGACGCAAAAGTCACAATTGAAAAAACAAGGCAAGAAAAAGCTGGACGCATCGGATCACAGAGTCGTGGAGGGGTGCCGGAATTGTACCGCGCGAACTACCTCACCAATCGGCAAGCGGGCAAACTAACGCCTGACAAACGCCCTTGCGGGCAAGCGTTTCAGTGTCGTGCGCCAGCGCAGGCGCATTCCCGGCCTCAGTTTTTCAACTCACCGTTCAGGCGAATCACCGCGATATCCACGTATTTCCCGCCGTGATGGAAACCGGGCTTGAATTCCACTACGAAGCCGCCAGTATCGACACGACCAAGCGCCGCAAGCGACTTATGCAGCGATTCACGCGAAACCTCTTTGCCGGCCTTCTTCAATCCTATCACCAGCACTTTTGCCGCGATGCACGACTCGAGCGCGGTTACCGACATCGCTTCCCCCTGGCCGAGCGCCGCCCAGGCCTCGACGCATTCCTTGACGACCGGAATGGATTGTTCTTTTGGCGTGGGAACCGTCAGCGCAACGGAAATGCCCGCCGCGTCCGGCCCCAATGCCTTGGCAATCTGGCTGGCGCCGGCAAATGACAGGCTGCTCACCGTGTACTGTCTGTTGGCGGCCTTAAGAGCCCTCACGACCTGCGCGATCGGGGCGTACAAAGTGGTCACGACCATGATCTGCGGATCGGAGGCGATTATTTCCTGAATGCTGGCTGGCGGTACGTCCGCGTTACGTTTAATCGACACGCTCACCGGCTGTTTGCCGAACTTCCCAAGGGACTTGGCGACCGTATCAAAGTTCTGCTTGCCGACCGCATCATCGTAGTGCAGTACCGTCACGCGGGTCGCGCCGAGACTTCCCCAAAAACTGATAATTTTTTCAATTTCGTCGGCGTAGGTCGCGCGCACCGTGTAGACAAATTCGTTTTGCTTGCGAATGGTGTCCGCACCGGTGAAGGGCGCAAAAAACGGCACCCTTTTCTCCTTCACGCTCGGCATGGCCGGAATGCTCAAGGTCGATGACGCGTAGCCAAACAGCGCCACCACATCTTGCTCGTCCACGAGTTTCTTGGTGTTTTCCGCGGAGAGTTTGGTGTCGTTCTTGTCGTCCAGCGTCACCAGTTTTATCTTGTTGCCGTTCACGCCGCCCGCATCATTCACTTTCTTGAAGTACGCGAGTGCGCCGTTGCGAATATCCTTGCCCAGATCCGCGTTGCCGCCGGACAGCGGCGCGGATTATCCGATCACAATCTCATTGGCTGAAGCCAGAGACGTTACCAGGAACAACAGGCAGAGCAGATTTCGCATGATGATCCTCCCAGTCAGAATGTGGCGCAAAATGGCGGCTGAAAATTGTTGGCTTGCAGCGTAGCGCGTAAAGACAGAATCAGAATATCCCGAATCCGGATCGCATGCAGGTGCATTGAAAGATATTGCCTGCAAGACACCGCGATCCGGTTGACGCCAATCAAGACTCTGCGTCATGAAGCCAACACCAACGGGCTCAACCCGGTGGATCCCCCGGAAAGACCTGCTTGTAACTGGTGTAGCCGGTCAGGGCGTAGACCGGCATTGCGACCAGCAACCCAAGCGCCCAAGGCATGGCGGCGATGAAAAAGATGCCCGACATCATCAAGCCGAACAGCAGCATCGGCAGAAAATTGCCAATGAATGCGTAAAAACTCCAGCGCAACGCATGGCCGGCGCGCATCGGATGTAACGCGAGCAACGGCGTCGCGAACCACAGCACGGCCTTGATCAGCATCATCATTCCCATGCCGGCGAAGATCATCCATTCTTTTCCATCCAGCAATTCCACGTAGGCGCGCATGTCTGGCCAGTTGTTCGCATCCAGCGGAATGGTGCGCGGAAAGCCCACCAGGCCAAGTAGTACCACCGCCATGATTTCGGCGAGCAGCGTAATGGAGCCGAGCGTCAACAGCGCCCGTCCGTTGAATCGAAATCCGGCAAACAATTGCGATAGCGTCACCCGTTGCCCGGCTTCCAAGTCGCGCGCGGCGATGACAAAGCCCGCAAACAAGCCCGGCTGCAACATAGTCGCCAAAGCCGGGCCAACGACGGGAATGCCAAAAAACACCAGCACCGTCAGCAGCAGCCAGCACGAAATTAGCGCAACCCATCCTGTCGGTTGGGCAGTGAAAATCGAGAACGATTGCTTGATCCAGCCAACCCCGGCGTTGGCGGGTGCGTCGATGACTTGCATATTGATCTGGCGGCCTGGAATTATGGAAGGGATGCCATCAGCGCCAGATGTTGCGGCGCCAACGCAATGTGATGCGTCAACAGTCGCTCCGAAAACGGATGGTCTTTCGGGTGCGTTAATTCTGAATCGCGCGGGAAATGATAATACCCAAGCCGTCCCAGCCACGTGCGCAGGGCCGCGGCGCGCAACATTTGCGGCCAGGCCGCGCGCTCGGCGGGCTTGAAGGCGCGAATTGAGGCATAACCTTGCAGCAGCGCGCGAGTATTCGCATCATTCAGTTTTGCGGCAGGATATGCGGAAAACTCCAGACACCAGTCGTTGGCCGTGACCGCGACGTCGAACAGCAGTTGCTCTTCACACGCGAAATAAAAATCGATCATCTGTGGCGTGTGATGCGTACCGTGATCGTCCCACAGAATATTGTCGCGGAACAGGTCACCGTGAATCACGCCACGCGGCAGCTTGAGCTTGTTAAAGTCGGCCTGATACGCAAGCTCAGAGGCAAGCAATGCCTTTTCATTTGTCGAAAGATGTGGCGCCAGGTCGCCGGCATATTCTTTCCACCACGAAAGCCCGCGCCAGTTGGGCATCTTCAGATGGAATGACGCGGCGGCTTCATGCATGCGCGCAAGCGCCACGCCCACGGCGCGACAATCCTCGGGCGTTGGATGCGAAATATCGTTGCCTGCCAGCCGGGTCACCAGCGCAGCCGGCTTGCCGTGAAGCTGCTGCAGGACGACGTGATCGATAGTTTGCAGGGGCGCCGCGCAAGGAATGCCGTTGGCGCGAAGGTGCGACATGAGCCCCATGTAGAAATTGAGGTCGGCGCGCGGAATCTTCTCGAAAATGGTCAGTACGTATCGGCCTTGTGTCGTGGTGACGAAGAAATTGGAATTCTCCACGCCGGCGGCGATGTTCTGAAAATCGATGATGTCACCGACGCGATATGGGTCGACAAACGCGCGCGCTTCATCGACGCTGACGGGGGTGAACACACTCATGAACTAATGGAGGAAGCTAACGGGACCATCATGTCGGGGCGTTCACGTCTGGCTGCGACCTGTATGCGAACGGCCCCGCCCGACCTGCAACCACTGCAACGGCAACTCACCATTCAAGCAATACCCACATCGGGACGGAAATCTTTGGCTCAGGCCCGTCAACGCGTGTGAACTTGCCTTCGCCTTTGTCGTCGATCAGGTAGTAGGCAGGGCCTTTTGCCGGCTGAACCTTCTGCTGATACAGTTTGCCGCCGATGCGGTATTCGTGAATGGTGTCGTCACCCACCTTGCGCGTGGTGACGATAGGCGCCGGAACGTTCTTCCCGTCTTTCACCTTCGGCGGCGTGGCAAGGTCTTCGACGACCTGCATATCCTTGGGGCGAGGACGCGCCTGGCTTTGGGCGAGGGCGGGCAGGGAAATTACGGCGACGAGAAGAACGATCAACTTGCGCATGATTGGCTCCAGTTAGAGGCTCATTTCCAGCGCCCGCTCGTCCGGGTTCGGCAGGAAACTGCGATTTGCATAGTGCTCGAATATTGCATCGACGACCTGCTGCGGCTCGTCGATGATTTTGAACAGGTCCAGGTCGGATGCGCTGATGACACCTTCAACCACCATCGTGGCCCGGAACCAGTCCACCAGCCCTTTCCAGAATTGGCTTCCCACAAGAATGATCGGAATGCGGCGGATCTTGCCGGTCTGGATCAGCGTCAGCGCCTCGGTTAATTCGTCCAATGTGCCGAAGCCGCCCGGCATCACGACGTACGCGCCAGCATGCTTCACAAACATCACCTTGCGTGCGAAAAAATGCTGGAACGTGAGCGATACATCCTGGAAGCCGTTGCCACCCTTTTCGAACGGCAACAGGATATTCAGCCCGACGCTGGGACTCTTGCCGGCCAAAGCGCCCTTGTTGGCGGCTTCCATCAGGCCGGGTCCGCCGCCGGACACCACGGAAAATCCCGAATCGGAAAGTTTCTGCGCGATCTGCTCGGTCAATTTGTAATACGCATGGCCTTCCGCCATGCGCGCGCTGCCAAAAATTGCTACGGCCGGCGCAACCGCCGCCAGTTTGTCTGCCGCCGTAACCATTTCGGCGATAATGTTGAACATCCACCACGAGTCGCGCGCGGCGGTCAACGATTGTTGTTGCAGTTCCGGATCCGCCAGCTTGGGTATTTTGGAAACCCGGCCGTCGTTACCGGCGCCGTTCGTGCTGCTCTTTTCTTGCGTCAACTGACTTTTCTCCCATGAGCGCCACCGAAACCACCAGTCCCCGTTCCGGCCCGCGTGCACGATTGCTGCTCGTCGATATTTCGAGCTATTTCTATCGCGCATTTCACGCCATGCCGGATTTTCGTTCCCCGACCGGCGACCCCACCGGCGCGATATTCGGTGTGGCCAACATGCTCAACAAGCTTCGCGATGAGTATCCAGCCGATTATAGCGCCTGCGTGTTCGACCCCAAGGGCAAAACCTTCCGCGACGACATTTACCCCGAGTACAAAGCCAACCGGGAAAAGATGCCGGAGGACCTCGCGCATCAGGTGAAGCACATACGCGAAGTCGCCGAAGCGCTGGGCTGGCCATGTATTGAGGTGGCGGGGATGGAAGCCGACGACGTCATCGGCACGCTGACCAAGCACGCGGTCGCGCGCGGCGTGGAAACGATCATCTCCACCGGTGACAAGGATCTCGCGCAGCTGGTCGAGGACGGCGTGCTTTGGTACAACACCATGTCCAACGAGAAACTGGGTGTCGCGGGCATCACCGAGAAATTCGGCGTTCCGCCCGATCGCATAATTGATTACCTCGCGCTGATGGGTGACAACGTCGATAACGTTCCCGGTGTTGAAAAAGTCGGCCCCAAAACGGCCGCGAAATGGATCGCGGAATTCGGCTCGCTCGACGGCGTGATCGCCAATGCCGCCAACATCAAAGGCGTGGTCGGCGAAAACTTGCGGAAAGCGCTCGATTGGCTTCCGACCGGGCGTACGCTGGTGACGGTGAAGTGCGATGTGCCGCTGCCGTTTGATTTCGACACCATTGACCACAAACAGCGCGACATCCCCAGGCTCGACAAGCTGTATGAGCACTTCGGGTTCAAGGGCATGCGCGCGGCATTGCGCAAAGGCGTGGAACAGCCCAGCCTTCCCGCGCAGGCGGGGGAGGGCGCCGCTTCTGCCGTGTTCAAGCAGGCCGACAAGGATGCCGGCGCGACGCGTTGGTCATCGGGCGAAATGGCGGCGAAACAGGTTGCCTTCGTCAATACGCGGCGATATGAAACCATCTCGACCAACGCCCGGCTGGATGCCTGGATCGCCAAACTCAACGCCGCAACACTTGCCTGCGTCGATACCGAAACCACCAGCCTTGACCCGATGGCGGCGCAGATTGTCGGCCTTTCCTTCGCCTGCGTGGCGGGCGAGGCCGCGTATCTCCCACTCAGGCACATCTACCCTGGCGCCCCCGATCAGCTCGATTTCGACGCGTCCATCGCCAAGCTCCGCCCCTGGCTGGAAGATGCGAGCAAACCAAAGCTCGGCCAGAACATCAAATACGACCTGCACGTATTCGCCAACCACGGCATCACCGTGCGCGGCTACGGGCACGACACGCTGCTGCAGTCCTACGTGCTGGAAAGCCATCAGCGCCACGACATGGATTCGCTGGCCACGCGCCACCTCGGCGCCACTACCATTTCCTTTGAACAAGTTGCCGGCAAGGGTGCCTCGCAAATTGGCTTTGAACAGGTGTCAATTGAGACAGCCACGGAGTATTCGTCCGAAGATTCCGATGTCACGCTGCAACTGCATGGCGCGCTGTATCCGCAGGTCGCGGCCGACGAGAAACTCAAGTTCGTCTATGCGCACATCGAAATGCCAACCACCCACGTGCTGCTGACGATCGAGCGCAACGGGGTGTTGATCGATTCGCAATTGCTCGAAAAGCAATCGAGCGAACTCGGCATGAAAATGATGGAGCTGGAAGCGAAGGCGCACGACGCGGCGGGCCAGCCATTCAATCTGGGCTCACCGAAACAGCTTGCGGAAATCCTGTTCGACAAGCAGGGCATCAAACCGCTGAAGAAAACGCCCGGCGGCGCGCCGAGCACGGACGAGGAAACGCTGACCAAGCTGGCGGAGGATTATCCGCTGCCGAAAATCCTCCTGGAGCACCGCGGCATTTCCAAGCTGAAAAGCACTTACACGGACAAGTTGCCGCGCATGGTGAACCCGAAAACAGGTCGCGTGCACACCAACTACGGTCAAGCCGTGGCCGTCACGGGGCGGCTTTCCAGCAACGACCCGAATTTGCAAAACATCCCCGTACGCACGGCCGAGGGCCGGCGCATTCGCGAGGCCTTTATCGCGCCGCCCGGCAGCAAGATCCTGTCCGCCGACTATTCGCAGATCGAGCTACGAATCATGGCGCATCTCTCCAGCGATCCCGGCCTTCTCGATGCCTTCGCCAAAGGCGAGGATGTGCATCGAGCCACCGCGTCGGAAGTCTTCGGCGTCACGCGCGAAGAAGTCTCCAGCGAGCAGCGCCGCTACGCCAAGGTCATCAACTTCGGCCTCATCTACGGCATGAGCGCCTTCGGCCTCGCCAGCAATCTCGGCATCGAGCGCGCCGCTGCCGCGAGCTACATCGACAAGTACTTCGCGCGTTACCCCGGTGTGAAGGCCTACATGGACCGCACCCGCAACGAGGCCCACGAGCGCGGCTACGTTGAAACGGTATTCGGGCGCCGCCTGTGGTTGCCCGATATCAAGAGCGGCAACCAGGGCCGCCGCCAAGGGGCCGAGCGCGCTGCCATCAACGCGCCCATGCAAGGCACGGCGGCAGACTTGATCAAACTCGCGATGATCGCCGTGCAGGGCTGGCTGGAAACCGAGAACCTCGCCACGCGCATGATCATGCAGGTGCACGATGAATTGGTGCTGGAAGTACCGGAATCAGAACTGGAGCGTGTGAAAGCGGCGGTGCCGGGGCTGATGACGAATGTCGCGAAGCTGCTGGTGCCGCTGGTGGCGGAGCCGGGGGTGGGGAGAAATTGGGAGGAGGCGCATTGAAGCATTGTTGTGACCGGAGCTACGATATTGGACACAGTTGAAGACACACTGCAAAAGAAGCGGTTTCAGAAACTTAGCTGGCTTGCCGCAGCGGTCGTTTTCTTTTGGATCGCATTTTTGGAACTTTCTCCATACTTGCCTCAGTCGCGGGGATTTGACTGGTGGTTCTGGTTGGGCAACACAATTCTTGCTGTTGCCATGTGCTCTGGTGTATTGCTCTCGTTTTGGTGGGCAAGCAACGATATCGCGAAGCGAAAGGCGTATTTCTTCTTTCTGTGTTTTTTCCTGTTTTGTTTCCTTGTAAATTCAACAAGAGGTCTACTTGTTTCTGCGGCTGCCAGCGAATTCATGACGGAGTTTCAGGATGTTCCGGGATCCTGCAAAGTGGAATCAGCCGTTTGCCTCAATTTCGTCACCAGCGCGAACATAGAAACACGCCAGCAATGGGCATCAACTTTTTTTGGCATTTCCGGAATAAATCTTTTGGGCAATAGGTCTGATGGAAGTTCGTCAGCGGCGCCGACGGATACCGCGCGAAATAGTTGGGAGCGGCGACAGAGGACGAATGGAGAAATGCGAGAAACGATTCGGACGTTGGCGCAGGTGAACAGTGCAGCAATAAATGTCTTTACGTTGAACGCATTGGTCGGCATTTTCGTGCTTGGTTTCGGCGGATGGTGGTTGGGTCGGCGGCGGACAAGTTAACGACCTGACGGCCTAAGTACGTTCATGCAATGACCGTTCAGCCCCGGTTTTGGGAACTTCTACCCCCCCTTGCCAAGTCTTCCGGCCAAGGTGACATGAGGGGGAAGGAATGAAAGAGCGGAACGGGTACTTGTTCATAGCCGAGCAGCGCGAAGCGAAGCTGGCCCAGTTTACCGGGCGTCTGGATCGTCTGGGGAAATTGGTCGACTGGCAAGGGTTGACGCGGGCGGTGAACGACGCGACCGGACGCTAAGGCGTCCGGCCACCGTACCCGACCGAGGCGCTGCTCAAGATCGTCGTGCTGCAGCAGCTGTACGGCAACCTGTCGGACGAAGAGATGGAATACTGCCTGCTGGATCCGACGAGCTGGCAGATCTTCACTGGACTCACCGGCCATCGGCATCTGCCCGATGCACGCACGATCTGGGCGTTCAAAATGCTGGCCCGGGAAGGTGGCGCCGAAGCGGTGCTCGAGATGCCCAAGGCCAAGGGACTGATTGACAGGGTGCAGAGGAAGGACGACCCGAACCGCTGCGACCAGACCGGCATTCACGCGCGCAACCGGACCCTGTCCAGGATTCGCTCACGCGTCGAGCACGTGTTCGGCGACTGGGTGCAATCGTCGGGAAAGACGCTGCGTAGCATCGGTAAAGTCCGCGCCAAGGCGCAGACCATCCTTCGTGCGTGCGTGTACAACTTGCGGCGTTGGGCGACGCTCGACAGGAGAGGTGCGTGTGGCGCCTGAGGAATCGGGGAAAACGTCCCGAAAAACGGGCGAATCATCTCGAAAAAACCCAGAAACAGAGAGAAAAACCGCTGATCAAAAACCTGGCCCCAGAAAATTCTCGCCAAAAAATTCATCAACAACGATGAAGGCGAAAATGGGGGTCGGGGTTCCTAATCGCCAATTCAAGACTGGCGGGGCGTGGGCCCCCCCCCCCCCCCCCCCCCCCCCACCCCCCCCCCCCCCCCCCCCCCCCCCCCCCCCCCCCCCCCCCCCCCCCCCCCCCTCCCCCCCCCCCGCCCCCCCCCCCCCAGAAATTGCCGTTGAGCAAGCCCCGCCAGCGCTAGAGTTCGCTAATATTGGCGGCTATATCGCGACGCACGTTTGCGCTATTTGCTGACCAGCACGATTCCAAATAGCGCAGGCACTTCTACCGTAATCGTGCCCGCGTTGATCGATACTCGGGCGCCGGTCAGTGCGTTCAGCAAAGTTTGAGTTTTCAATTCCATTGGAAGCTTTACGGTCACTGACTTTGCGGTCGTTGCATTGTTGGTCGCCGTGATCGCGGTTGCCTTGCCAAGGCGGCGAATATGCACAATCACGTTGTCATCGATATGCACGGGCGCATCCAGCGTGCCATGCCGCAATACCGCGTGGTCCTTACGCAGCTTGATGAGCCTTTTGAAATCGGCCAGCAGCGCGGTATCGGGTTTGCCGCCTTTGTCGGCCCACGGGTAGGGTGCGCGGTTGTACGGATCCTCACCGCCCGTCACCCCGACCTCGTCGCCGTAATACACCGCTGGCGAACCGGGATAAGTCATCTGAAAGAAGACCGCGAGGCGCAATCGCTGTTTCGCGGTTTCGATCTTCTCGGCGCCGGTCTTCTCGCCCTCGTAACCGAATATATGCAGTGACCGGGCCACGTCGTGGCCGGAGAGCAGGTTCATCAACGCATACAACGACTGTTGCGGATAGACCTCGCGGATCAGTTCAAGGTTGGGATACAACTGCCGCGCCTTGCCGCCGGCGGCATACTCGAGCACCGTGTTGCGAAAAATGTAATTCATGGTCGAGTCAAAGGTATCGCCGAGGAAGTACTTCGACGCATCGAACCACGTCTCGGCGATCGTCAATGCATCAGGCTTGTGGCGCTTGATCGCGGAGCGCCATTCGCGCCAGAAATCGTCGGGCACCCAGGGCGCCACATCCATGCGCCAACCGTCCGCGCCGCGGTCGAGCCACAGTTTCATCACAGAGTCGGGTGCACCATAGGCGAATTCGCGATAGGCCTTTGACGCCTTGTTGAGTTCTGGCAAGTCGAGTACGCCCACCCAGCCCTTGAATTGCCGGTTCGGGTCGGATTGCGACTCGTCAAACGTGAACCAACTCGCGTACGGCGAGTCGCGCCGGACCTTTCCGCCTTCGAAGGCACCCTTGCTTTGATACTTGCCATAGCGGTCAAAGTAAATCGAATCGCTGCCGACATGATTGAGCGATGTGTCGGGGATCACGCGGATGCCGCGCTTGTGCGCTTCCGCCGTCAGCTTTTCGAATTCCGCATTGGTGCCGAAGTGCGGATCGATATTCCGGAAGTCGGCGGTATCATATTTGTGATTGCTGGACGCACGAAACAGCGGTGTCATGTAAATGGTGTTGGCGCCGAGATCCGCGATGTAATCGAGCTTGTCGATGATGCCGGCAATGTCGCCGCCGAAAAAATCGTTGTTATAGACATCATCCGAGCCATCGCCCGTGCCGGCTTTCCAGGGTTTGTCCAGCCAGTTGCGGTGGAATTCCACGCCTTTGTCCTGGTAGGTGTCGACGCCGGGCCGCTGGTCATTTCTTGGATCGCCGTTGCGGAATCGATCCGGAAAAATGTAGTAGTGCACAGCGTCGCTGGCCCAGGCGGGGACGGTGAAATCGCGCGCATAAACGGTATGGCGAAAGCGCCGGATGGCTTTCGGCGTCGGGGGCGCATCGCTGATCAGTCCCACGCCGTTCGCGCCTTTCTCGCGCGTCCAGAATACCGACTGGCGATTATTCTGGTAGATGAATGTCTTGTCGCCGATCACAGTTTCAAAGTAGTAGCCGTAGACGCTCACTTCTTTGAAAGGAACTTCCGCCGCCCAGAATTCATGATCCGGATTTTTGGAGCGCGACATCGGCACCCGCGCGAGCGGCGCGTATTCCAGTACATCCTGATTGCCTTCGAGCCGGCGCTTTTCCAGTACCAACGTGACGCTCTTCACGCCAGCCTGGGCGGTCAAGCCAAACTTCACGGTGGTATTGGCAGGTACTGCGCCAAACGGCGACTTGTGTACAAGATCGCGCGAGTCATGCCGCACGCTCAATGCGATGGGATCGGTGATGGCCTGCTCGTTGGGGTCGGCGAACGACTTGGCGCCGATGGTAAGGAGCGGTTGCCCGCCGGCGAAGGCGACCCGCAGCGTTTGTTCCCCCTCAAATCCGAAATACAGATTGCCCACATCGGCTGCGTTGCTGCCTTTGGCGATTGGCAGCGCTTGATTGAATATTGCCGTTGCCGGCGCCCGATTCGAACCACCAAGCGTGTTGCCGCTGCTCCACGCCGCATCGGCAATCTTGAATTCGTGCCGCCCCTGCAGTTTTACGTTGAGATAGTAGGCGTCGCAACTGTAGGTGAATGCGTAGGTATCCTGTGCCGTCCAGTTGTTCATGCTGCCACGCAGGAAAAGCGCGGTTTCTCCCAGCGGCGGTGATGGGCATGTGGAGATACTGAGGGTGGCGTTGTCGGCTGGTGGCATATTCAATACGATCCTGTGCGTACCCTGAAATGTGAAATTGATGCCCGGTCCTTTGGGAAGCAACAGCCATGGCTTTCCCGCGTCAGCGGCATTCGCGCCAAAGTCGGCATCTTTCGACCATTCGTCATCGCCGATCTTGAAGGTGTGGGCGCCGGTGAGCGGCGCCACCAGTTCGAAACGGTTGCAGACATAGGTGAATCGCTGCGTGTCAGCGGCACTCCAGCTGTTAAAGGTGCCGCGCAAGTACAGTGAACGGCCACTCAGCGGGTCGGGCCGACAGGCCATCGCGGCCAGCTCCTGGGCGCCGGCGATGCCGGTGGCCAGCAGCAAAGCCGCCGCGAACATGCTGCGTTTCACTGTACCCGCTTGTATGAGCTATAGCCGCCGGGCGGCGAGACTTCCGGCACCAGCACGCGGAACGAGCCGGCCGGCACGGTCACCTGAAGGAGCGCAGTCATGATGTTGACCGCGGGTGCGGTGGTTGGCAGCAAGTCGATCATCTTGAACGGGTTCATCAGTTTTGAATTGGCCACCAGAACGGTTTCGGTAATGTCGGCCGGCCCGGGATTGGCAAGCACGATGACCGTGTCAGCGACACGATCGGTGTAGCGCTCGAAGCCCAGCAGCCGATCAGTGGTGACGAGACGGAAATTGCCGACCTTGAGCGCACGGTGCTTTTTGCGCAGCGCGATCAGTTGTTTCGTCCATCGCAGCGTCGGGCTGTCGGGCGTAACCAGGTCCCATCGCATCGGCGCGCGCATCTCTGGATCGTTGCCACCGGCCATG
Organism: Betaproteobacteria bacterium; assembly: GCA_016720925.1. NCBI lineage: Bacteria > Pseudomonadati > Pseudomonadota > Betaproteobacteria > Betaproteobacteria bacterium. The sequence continues at coordinate 416,136 of JADKJR010000003.1, forward strand.
CCGATTTCGCCGCCGTAATACAGATTCGGCGAACCCGGCAGCGTGAACTGCAGCACTTGTGCCAACTGGCGCTGTGCATCGGTGGCCAACGCGCTGGCCAGCCGTTCGGTGTCGTGGTTGTCGAGATACACCCAGGACTTCAACAGGTGTTCAAAGTCGGATTCGCGCATCATGCGGTCGATCATCGCCGCACCTTGCCGTGGCGTGATGCGGCCGTCGACGAGGTGCAGCAGGATGTGACGCAGCGCGAAGTGCATCACGCCATCGACGGCCGGGAACCACTCTTTCGGATAACTGGCAATTTCGCCGACGACGAGCGAGCCGGACTTCTCACGATGCGCGGCGCGCGTGAGCTGGTCGAGATAATTGAAGCCGATATCGACCGCCACATCGAGGCGCCAGCCGTCGATGCCGTCGCGCAGGTAGCTGCGCACGACTGAATCGGGCTTGGCGTATACGTGATCGCGCACTTTGGGGTTTTCGAGATTGAGTTCAGGCAGGTTCTCTGCCAGCCACCAGGTGCGCGAACCACCGGCATGTTCCGGGCCAAACACGAACCAATCGCGGACCGGGCTCCTGGGGTCCGCTTCCGCCTGCTTGAACAGAGGTGAATTGCGTCCCATATGATTGAACACGCCGTCGAGCACCAGCTTCATGCCGCGCCGGTGCACATCCTGCGCAAGCCGCTTAACGTCAGCCCGGGTGCCAAACTCGGGCGATACCTGGTCATAGTGGAGCGCGTCGTACTTGTGGTTGGTGTAGGCGAGGTGGATCGGGTTCAGATAAAGCACGTCAGCGCCGAGTTGCTGCACGTGGTCTAGCCGCGTCGTCATGCTTTGCAGATCTCCGCCCCAGAAATCGATTTCATGGCTCCAGACCTTTGCGTCCGCCAGGTAGGTGCCACGCGTCGGGACCTCGTTCCATTTGCGCAGGATCTTCGGCGCAGGGTACAGATGTCGCTTGGCCTCGAGGTTGGCCGGTGGCGCAAAGCGATCGACCAGTACCTGGTAAACGATGGCGCCGTTGCGCCAGTCCTTCTCACGTGCTTCAAAAGTGCCAGCGAGTTCGCGATCAAAACGGTTGGCGCTGGGCATGGCGGGCTGGGCGTGGGCGACAACACAGATTGTGGCCGCCGTCACGGCGACGATTTTTTTCAACATTCCTTTCAACCTTTGACTCCTCCCGCAGTCAGTCCGGACACAATCCAGCGTTGCGCGGCAAGAAATACCAGCGTGATCGGCAGCCCTGAAAGCACGGCTGCGGCGGCAAAGTCTCCCCAAAGGTACTTCTGTTCGTAAAGGTAGAACTTCGATCCCACGGCAAGCGTGAGGTTCGGCTCTTCGCGCAGCAGAATCGACGCCACCGGGTATTCGATGATGGTGCCGATGAAGGCGAGCACGAATACCACCATCAGGATCGGCACGGCCATCGGCAGCAGGACGAATCGGAATGCCTGCCAGTGGGTGGCGCCGTCAACCTTGGCGTTTTCTTCGATCTCGGTCGGAATGGTTTCGAAGTAGCCCTTGATGGTCCAGATGTGCATCGCCACACCGCCCAGATAGGCGACGATCACGCCCGCATGGGTCTCGATTCCGAGCCAGGGGATGAGCGCGCCGATGCCTTCGAAGATTGCGTAGATGGCCACCAGCGCCACCGCCACCGGAAACATCTGCAGCAGAAGCATGCTGTTGAGAATGGTGTTCTTGTGCGCGAACTTCAAACGCGCGAACGCATAGGCAGCCGTGGTGGAAATGGCGACGATCAGGAAGGCGGAGATGGTGGCGATCTTGATCGAGTTCCACAGCCACATCAGCACGGGGAAAGGCGGCTGCACCACTGTGCCGTCGGGCTGCTTGTAGGGGATGCCAAGCGCCAGTTGCCAGTGTTCGAAGCTGATGGTGGAAGGGATCAGCGAGCCGGTGGAAAAATTGCCCGGACGCAGCGAAATGGAAACCACCGCGAGTAGCGGAAACAGTGTAATCGCGATCAATAGGCAGAGCCCGGCATGCGCGGCCCAGACGCGCCAGCGTTGACTCTTTCCGGTGACGATGGCCATGTTGCTATCCTTTCCGTTCGTTGACTTGCGCGAGCTTGAGGTTGGCCAGCGACATCAGCGCCACCATGAAGAAGATCAGCGTGGAAATTGCCGCGGCGAGGCCGAAATTGGTGCCGGCATCGGTGAATGCGATGCGGTATGTATACGACACCAGGATGTCCGTCGTGCCTGCCGGCAGCTTGGTGTTCAGGTAATCGGGCCGGCCATCGGTAAGGAGGGAAATCAGCACGAAATTATTGAAGTTGAAGGCGAAGGCGGAAATCAGTAGCGGCGTCAGCGGCTTGGCGATCAGCGGTACCGTGATGTTGAAAAAATTGGTGAGCGGCTTGGCGCCGGCGATCGCCGAGGCTTCGTACAGGTCGGCCGGGATCGCCTTGATCAGTCCTGTGCACAGCACCATGATGTACGGGTAACCCAGCCAGGTGTTGACGATGAGGATCATCGTCTTGGCGAGAAACGGATCGGCGAACCACGCCGGACGGATGCCGAACACGGCATTGAGAATCGCGTTGATCTCGCCGAAGTTCTGGTTGAACAAGCCTTTGAAGATCAGGATGGAAATGAAGCCCGGCACGGCGTAGGGCAGGAACAGCAGCGTGCGGTACAGCGTGCGGTAGCGCAGCGCTTCCCAGTTCAACACCACCGCAAGTGTCATGCCGAGCGCGGTGGAGAACAGGACGGTCAGGCCGGCAAAGATCACCGTCCAGATGAAGATCGAGATAAAAGGTCCGCGGAAATCGGGGTCGAACAGCATGCGGCTGTAGTTGGTGAGGCCGACACCGACCTTGAAGCCGGGCTGCATGCGCTCGCCCTGTGCCGTTTCAAAAAAACCGGTCCGGTGATTCGGTGTGTAAATCGTGCCGGTCGATAATTGCCTGAGTGCGCCATCGGCGACTGATTCCCAAAGTGGTTCAATAGAACCAAACTCACGCAGCCCCGCGTAGCGGATCACCTTGCCTCCAGGCAGGGCTAGTCTGAAAGTCGCCAGCGCGTCGCGATGCGCAATCACCTCGCGCAGTGCGAGCGGCGCACCTGCTGGCAACGGCATGCCGTCGCTGACCGATTGCATCGCGACCGGTGATCGCGTTGCGTCCGCGCGATCGAGTTGCAACGGCGGCGACAAGTAGCGCGTCGCGGCCAGCGCGCCTTCTGTTGGGGTCAGCAGGATGCGCAATGCACCGCTCGCCCCGCTTGCGTCGCCCTCCGCATGCAGCGTGAATCCGAACGCATTATCCTCGTCCACGGTGGTCTGGTCGAGCAGGTACGCGCGGGCGCGTTCAATACTTAGCAGGTTGCTCGCCGAGTAATTGGTGAAGCCGATCTGCATGGTGTACAGCAACGGGAACGCCACAAACACCAGCATTCCCGCCACGCCGGGAAACAAATAGCGCCACGCGAGCGTGCGGGCCGATGCGTAGATGTAGATCGAGATTCCGCCGAACGCCAGCAGTACGACTGCCCATACGGGCTGGCCGGCGCCATACAGGCCGATCATGAGCCAGAGCAGGGCAAGAGAGGCGCTGCCGACGACCGGCCACCTGACCCAGGATGCCGATCCTGATTTGGCGCTTGCCTTCATCTCATTTCACCTGCATGCGCGCGGCCGCGCCGTCGAGTGCGTCTTTGGGCGACTGGCGGCCGTTGGTGATGGCTTCGAGCGCGGCATCCATAGCGGGAAAGAAGCGGCCCATCTCGGGGATATTGGGAATCGGCTCGCCTGCCAGCGCGTTGGCCATGGTCGCGCGGATCTGCGGGTCGGCCGACAGTTCCAGGAAGTAGGCCTTATTTGCTGGCGTGCCGAGTGCGACGTCGGCGGAAATTGTCTTCAGGCTGTCAATACGCAACAGATGATTCTCGATGAACTCGCGGGCGATGTCCTTGACCTTGCTGGGTGCGGCAATCATGCAGCCGAGCACGCCGACAAATGGCTTGGACGGCTTGCCGCCGACGCTGGGAATGGGAGCGACGCCAAAGTCAATATTGCTCTTCTTCAAGTTGTCCCATGCCCACGGGCCGGAGATCATCATTGCGATTTCGCCGCGATTGAACCCGCCTTCCATCTCGGCGTAGCGCGCCCCCTTGGGCATATGCCCGTCGCGCACCAGCCGGTCGAGCATTTCGGCACCCTGCAAGGCGCCTGGCGTGTTGACTCCCACCACCTTCGGGTCGAGCGCGCCCTGCGGCGTGCGGGCGAAAATGAAGCCGCCCGGCCCGGCCAGCATCGGCCATGTAAAGAAGGACTTGTTGTAGTCCCAGAGAAGCGCTTTTTTGCCCTGCGCTGACAGGATCTTGTCGAGCGCAATCACTTCGTCGAAGCTGGTTGGCGGGGCCTTCACCAGCGCCTTGTTGTAGATGAGCCCGATGGCCTCGATCGCCAGCGGATAACCCCAGACCTGTCCCTTGTAGGTAAACGCCGACCAGGCCGATGGCTCGATCTCTTCGCGGATACGTCTGGGTGCTTTCACCGGCACGATCAGCCCCGATTTGGCCCACTCGCCGGCACGGTCGTGCGGCCAGCAGAAAATGTCCGGCCCCTTGCCCGCGCCCGCCGCCGCCTGGAACTTGTCGGTCGCGCCTTCCGGGTGTTGAACCACTACCTTCACGCCAGAGATCTTTGTAAAGGCATCGCCCACCGCCTGCAGGCCGTTGTACCCCTTGTCGCCGTTGATCCAGATAAGCAGCTTGAGTTTGTCCTCCGCTCGCGCGGCATGCCCGGCGCACAATACCGCCAGCGCCCACAGCAACGCGCCAATGACTGCGCTCCGCTTCCAGCGGTTGCTCATGCGGCGTGCTGCTTGTCTGCCGCGACGTGACGCCGGAAGGCGCGACCGTCGGCGTCGAACAGATAGCATGACTCGGCCGGCAGCGATAGCGTGAGCCGGTCGCCGTTGTTCAGTCGCATGCGGCCATCGAGTTCGCAGGTGAGCGCTTCCTCCACACCGGGGTACGCGCAGTACGCATGCGTGCTGCTGCCGAGCGATTCAACGAAGGTCACGCTGGTTTCGATCGCATTGTCCGCCACACCTGTGACCAGGTGCTCTGGCCGTATGCCCAGTGTGACCTTGTCTCCCGGATTTGCGGCGACTGCATTGACATCGCAACGGATCAAAGCGCCGGTGCCGAGTATGACCGTCGTATGCGAGGTGCTGGCGGCAACGACTTCGGCGGCGATGAAGTTCATCCTCGGCGAGCCGATGAAGCCTGCGACAAAGAGATTGTCCGGGTGTTCGTATAACTCCAGCGGCGACCCGACCTGCTCGATCTTGCCCGCCGACAGTACAACGATGCGGTTGGCCAGCGTCATTGCTTCGACCTGATCGTGCGTCACGTAGATCATCGTGGTCTTGAGATCTTCGTGCAGCTTGGCGAACTCGTAGCGCATGCGCACTCGCAACGCAGCGTCGAGGTTGGAGAGCGGCTCGTCGAACAGGAAGACTTCGGGCTTGCGCACAATTGCACGGCCGATGGCGACCCGCTGGCGCTGTCCGCCGGAAAGGTCTTTCGGTTTGCGCTGCAACAGGTGTTCGATGTGCAGGATCTTCGCGGCGTTATTGACTGCGGTATCGATCTCGGCCTGGGGCATCTTGGCGAGCTTCAAGCCAAAGGCCATGTTGTCGAAAAGATTCATGTGCGGATACAGAGCATACGACTGGAAAACCATCGCAATGCCGCGCTCGGCTGGCGGAACGTCGTTGACGGGGCGTCCGCCAATGGCAAGCTCGCCGCCAGTGATATCTTCAAGTCCGGCGATGACCCGTAGCAACGTGGACTTGCCGCAGCCGGACGGACCGACGAATACCATGAATTCGCCGTCGCGCACGTCCAGGTTGATGTCGCGCAGCACAGGCACGTCACCGAAGGACTTCTGTACGTTTACCAATCGCACGCCTGCCATGAGATTCCTCCGGGGGCACCAAAAGATGGCACCCGTATTGCTTCGTTATTCTAATCAACAATATCGGGTCAAGAGCCCGTTAAGTAATAAATATACAACAATAGCCGATCTCGTACAACGATGTTGGAGTGGATAATGTTTTAATACTGTTTTAAAAACAATGACATAGTTGTTTATTGCTGTTTTATTATGTAGGATAACTACATATTTCTTGGGTAATTCGAGATAGAATTCATCTTGTGGCACTTCGCAATGAGATTATTGCTGCTCTATGATGGCGGCCTTTCAAACCTCATCACCACTGCTCTGCTGCTGGAGGGGCGGTGAAATACGGCGCGACGACAAAAGGCATCATCGTGCCGGAAACACGGAAGGAAAAAAGATTATGACGAGTTCGCTCAAATCCAAGGTCACTGAGGCCATACAAAAAGCGCGGGGCAACAATACAAATCAGCTGGCCGATTTGTTTCGCGATGCCTACCGGCGCGAGCTTGCGCAAAGAAGCGATGCTGGCAGCGCGATCGCCAGCATGAATGCAGCGGCCATCGCCAGCCGCACCATTCTTGCCGACCGCTGGGCCCGCACGCAGGCGGAGGACTCCCGCCGGACCGAAGGGCGCCGGGTCCACTACCTCTCGATGGAATTCTTGATGGGGCGTGCATTGAGCAACGCGCTTTCGGCGCTGCACCTCGACAAAGATATCGCCGCGGTACTGGGAAAGGCCGGTCCGAATCTTGGACAGGTGTTGGAAAGCGAGTCAGACGCGGCATTGGGAAATGGCGGGCTTGGTCGTCTGGCGGCTTGTTTTCTGGATTCATTTGCGACCTTGGGTCTGCCCTCGTTTGGTTACGGCCTGCGCTATGAGAATGGCATGTTTGCCCAACGCATCCAGGATGGCCGCCAGGTGGAAGTGCCGGATGAGTGGCTGACCAACGGCAATCCGTGGGAGCAGGAGCGCAATGAGCTGAAGTTTCCCATCGGATTCGGTGGTGTGGTCACGGGCGAGGCTGGCGTACGCCGCTGGAATCCCGCGGAACAAATCATCGCGCATGCCATTGATTTCGTGGTGCCCGGCCATGGCACCGAGCGCGTATCGACCTTGCGCCAATGGAAGGCAGTTGCCGCCCGGCCGATCGATTTCGCCACTTTTTACCGGGGCGAGCATGCGTCCAGCGCGGCGCATCGGCAATCAGCGGACACCCTGAACTGGGTGCTGTACCCGGACGACAGCACGCGTGCGGGCCGCGAATTGCGCTTGAGGCAGGAGTTCTTCCTCGTCAGCGCCTCGCTGCAGGACATGCTCACGCGACACCTGCGCGAACATGACGACATCCAGTCCTTCGGGAAATGGAATGCCGTGCATCTCAATGACACGCACCCGGCGCTGGCGCCGGCGGAGTTGATGCGATTGCTGGTGGATGAATATGGCCTCGTTTGGGAAGACGCGTGGCGTGTTACCGGCCAGGCCGTCAGTTATACCAACCATACATTGATGCCCGAGGCGCTCGAAACCTGGCCGGTGCACATGTTCCAGAGCCTGTTGCCACGCCATCTCGAAATCATCTTTGAGATCAACCGGCGTTTTCTGAACGAAGTCCGGTTACGTTCCCCGGGCGATGACGCGATGATCAAGCGCATTTCTCTCATCGATGAAACCGGTGAGCGCCGTGTACGCATGGCATTCCTCGCGATCGTGGCATCGCGCAAGGTCAACGGCGTGTCCGCGTTGCATTCCAAATTGATGGTTCAAACCATTTTCGCCGACTTCGCCGCGATTTGGCCGGACCGCTTCATGAATGTGACCAACGGGGTCACGCCGCGCCGTTGGCTGATGCAGGCCAATCCGGATTTGGCGGCATTGCTGGACCGCCACATTGGGTTGGATTGGCGTACCGACCTCGAGCAGTTAAGGGTATTAAAGGCAAAGGCCTCACAGAAAAAAATCGGCGAGGAATTCCTGAAGTCCAAACAAGCCAACAAGGTGCGGCTTGCCGAGTACATTCGCCGTGAACTCGGTATTGTGGTGGATCCGACGAGCCTGTTCGATGTGCAGGTCAAGCGCATCCACGAATACAAGCGGCAGTTGTTAAACGTGTTGCACGTTGTCGCGCGCTATCAGGCCATCGTCGCGGATCCGAATGCCGCCTGGATACCCCGTACCGTGATTTTCGCCGGCAAAGCGGCGTCCGCCTACCATACGGCGAAACTTATCATCCAGCTCATCCACGACGTAGCGCGGGTCGTAAACAGTGATTCGCGCGTGGGCGATCGCTTGAAGGTCATCTTCCTGCCCAACTACAGCGTATCGCTTGCGGAGCGCATCATTCCGGCGGCCGACCTGTCGGAACAGATTTCCACCGCAGGCACGGAGGCCTCGGGCACCGGCAACATGAAATTTGCGCTCAACGGCGCGCTGACCATCGGCACGTGGGATGGCGCCAATATCGAAATGGCGCAGGCAATGGGCGAAGAAAACATGTTTGTGTTTGGACTGCGCACCGATACCGTCGTCAAGATGAAAGAACTGGGGTATGACCCCCGGCTTTTCGTCGAGCAGAATTTTCAGCTGAAGCACGTGATTGATGCAATTGCAACCGGCGATTTCTCACCGGGAGATCCCGCGCGCTATCGCGCGCTGGCCGATAACCTGCTCAATCGAGATACCTATATGCTGATGGCGGACTTCGCGGATCTGGTGACGACGCAGTTAAAGGTCGACGCCTTGTTCGCGTCGCCTGACGCCTGGGCCGCCATGGCGCTCCGCAACGTGGCGGGAATGGGCTGGTTCTCCACGGATCGCACGATTCGCGAATATGTGCAGAATGTCTGGAGCGCAACCGGGCCACGCTGAGTCATACTCATGTATGTGGCGGTTCCCTTCAGGGAATGGAGCCCGTTCAAGAATAACAGAGAGGCTTTCGCACTTGCTGTCAGATGTTGAAGTCAGCGCCCTTGTCGGCGCGCACCATTCGGATCCGTTTGCCGTGCTGGGCATGCACGCGGATGGATCCGGCGCGCTATGGATTCGCGCACTTTTGCCAGGTGCCGCAACCGTCGCGATTCAGGATACAGCCACCGGACGCCGCATTGCGGCGATTGGCCTGCGCCATCCCGATGGCCTGTTCGAAGGGATAATCCCGCGGCGCCGCAAGCGCTTCGATTATCGCTTGCAGGTGCAATGGGCGTCCGGTGATAGCGGCATTTACGCGGACACCTTCAGCTTTGGTCCGCAACTGCGCGATCAGGATCTATATTTTCTCGGCGAAGGCAGTCATCTTCGGCCATTTGAGGTGCTCGGCGCGCATTCCTTGACCGTCGGTGAGGGACGCCATGCGGTGGATGGTGTGCGCTTTGCCGTCTGGGCGCCCAATGCACGGCGGGTCAGTGTTGTGGCGGATTTCAATAATTGGGATGGCCGTCGCCACCCGATGCGCTCGCGCGGCTCATCCGGCATTTGGGAATTGTTCGTGCCCCACGCAGCGGCGGGCGACCATTACAAGTTCGAAATAATAGGACGCGATGGAAAGCTCCTGCCACTCAAGGCTGATCCGTATGCACGCGCCGCGCAAATGCGGCCCGAGACGGCAAGCATTGTCGCCGCCATGCCGCTGCGCCAGGCATTGCCGGCCGAATGTTCGACCGCCAACAATCGCTCCGCACCCATATCCATTTACGAAGTCCACCTGGGTTCGTGGAAACGGACGCAATATGGATTTCCGACTTGGGACGAATTGGCGGAGTCGTTGCCGGGCTACGCCGCCGACCTGGGCTTCACGCACATCGAACTGCTCCCGGTCAGCGAGCATCCCTACGACGGGTCGTGGGGTTATCAGACGCTTGGCATGTATGCACCGACCTCACGGTTCGGATCACCGGAGGGATTTGCGCGTTTCGTCAAGGCCTGCCGGGCGCGTGGCCTCGGGATCCTGTTGGACTGGGTGCCGGCGCATTTTCCCAGTGACGCGCATGGCCTCGCCCAATTCGATGGCACGGCCCTTTTCGAGTATGCCGATCCGCGCGAGGGCTTCCACCGCGACTGGAACACACTGATCTATAACTTTGGCCGAACCGAAGTGCGCAATTTCCTGATCGGCAGCGCGCTGTATTGGATCGAGTGTTTTGGTGTTGACGGCCTGCGGGTGGATGCGGTCGCATCCATGTTGTACCGCGACTACAGCCGGCCCGCCGGGGAGTGGGTGCCCAATGCACAGGGCGGGCGCGAAAACCTCGAGGCCATTTCGTTTGTAAAGCGCGTCAATGAAGTGGTAGGAACGCATTGCCCGGGCGCCATCATGGTGGCCGAGGAGTCGACCGCATTCCCGGGTGTTTCCGCGCCGACCTACGCCGGGGGCCTCGGCTTTCACTACAAGTGGAACATGGGCTGGATGAACGACACGCTGCGGTACATGCAGGAAGACCCGGTGCATCGCCGCTTTCACCATGACAAGATGACCTTCGGCATGATTTACGCGTTCAGCGAAAATTTTGTGCTGCCGATTTCGCATGATGAAGTGGTGCACGGCAAGGGTTCCCTGTTGTCCAAAATGCCGGGTGACGAATGGCAGCGATTTGCCAACCTGCGCGCGTACTACGGTTTCATGTGGGGCCATCCGGGCAAGAAGCTGCTCTTCATGGGACAGGAATTCGCGCAGCCCGGCGAGTGGAATCATGAAGATGGTTTGCCATGGGCGTTGCTTTCGGACTCGCGTCACGCCGGCGTGCATCGACTGGTGCGCGACCTGAACCGGCTCTATCGCCACTATCCGGCGCTGCATCGACTCGATTGCGAATCGCGTGGCTTTGAGTGGCTGGTATCGCAAGATGCCGCGCAATCGGTGTTTGCCTGGGTGCGACGCGACGGCAAGGGCGCGCAGATGCTGGTTGTGTGCAATTTCACGCCGGTACCGCGTGAGGGCTATCGCATCGGCGTGCCGGACGGAGCCGGCAAATGGGCGGAACTGTTGAATACCGATTCCGCGCTTTATGGGGGCAGCAATCTCGGCAATGGTTCGGCGTCGCTGACGGTTGATCCGGTCACCGCGCAGGGACATGCGCAGTCCTTGAAGCTGACGCTGCCACCGTTGGCGACCCTGTTTCTCGCGCCCGCGTGACGTCATCGCAAAAAACATGAATGCGAAAAACTCCCTGCCCGAAATGATTGATGAGGGCCGTCAGGAACCGATGGGGTCGCTTGCGCGTGATGGCGGTGTGAACTTCGCCGTATTCTCGCAACACGCAGCTCGAATCGAGCTCTGTTTGTTTGATACCAGTGGCACACGCGAATTGCGGCGCTATGCCCTGCATGGGCCGCGAGATGGGGTGTTTCATGGCTTCCTGCCCGGTGTCGGCCCGGGGCTTGTTTACGGTATCCGGGCACATGGTCATTACGCGCCCGAATCGGGCCACCGTTTCAATCCGCACAAACTGTTGCTCGATCCTTGGGCGCGGGAAATCGTCGGGCACTTCGGCTGGCGTGCAGAACATCACGGCTATGAAGTAGGTCACCCGGAAGGACCGCGGTCTTTTGACGCTCGCGACAACGCCGCGCACGCGCTCAAGGCACGCGTCGCTGCGCCTTCGGGAATTGCGCCCGGGACGTTGAACGCGCCGCGACATGCATCCGCCGAGGTCGTGCTCTATGAGGTGCATGTCAAAGGATTTTCGATGACGCACCCCGATATTCCTGCAACCATGCGCGGCACATACTCTGCGCTCGCGCATCCCGCATCGATTGCACACTTCAAAGCTTTGGGTGTGACGACCTTGTCGCTGCTGCCGGTACAGTACTGCGTAGATGAGGCCGCGCTGGTGGATCGCGGCATGCGCAACTACTGGGGTTACAACACGCTGGGATTTTTCTGCCCGGATCCGCGCCTTGCCATGTCACGCGATGATCCCGCCGCCGTGACTGCCGAGTTTCGGCAGATGATTGATACCCTGCATATGCACGGACTTGAAGTGGTCATGGACGTGGTCTACAACCATACGCCGGAAGGTAACGAGTTTGGACCAACGCTGAGCTTTCGAGGCCTCGACAATGCCAGTTGGTACCGGTTGGTCGGCAACGACAAAAGTCACAGCGAGAATCTGACCGGCTGCGGAAATACGCTCAACGTGGAACATCCCCGCGTGACTCAGTTCGTGCTCGATTCGCTGCGCTACTGGGTGCAGGAAATGGGTGTGGACGGTTTTCGTTTTGATCTCGCCCCGGTCCTCGGCAGGCGGCATCACGGATTTGATCCCTACGCGGCCTTCTTTGTCGCGCTTCAGCAGGATCCGATCCTCGCGCGCGTGCACCTGATCGCCGAGCCGTGGGACGCCGGCTATGACGGCTATCAACTCGGCCGATTTCCCGGTCGCTTCCTTGAGTGGAACGACAAGTTCCGCGATTCGATACGCGGCTACTGGTTGCAGACGGGTGTGTCGCGAGGTGAATTGGCGAGGCGTTTTACCGCATCGAACGATTTGTTTCATCATGGCCAGCGCCGGCCGACAGCGTCGGTAAATTTCGTGGCGGTACATGACGGCTTCACGCTTGCGGACGTTGTCAGCTACAGCAAGAAGCACAATCAGGCCAATGGCGAGGACAACCGCGATGGCCGCGACAATGAGCTCTGCGCGAACTTTGGCGCGGAGGGTCCCGTCGCAGATGCCGCGATTCTCGCAACCCGGAAACGCGTGCAGCGGGCGATGGCGATGACAATGCTGCTCGCACAGGGTACGCCCATGCTTTGCGCAGGTGATGAGATCGGCAACAGCCAGCAGGGTAACAATAACGCCTACTGCCAGGACAATGCGACGGGCTGGCTCGACTGGACAACAGCCGACAACACACTCCAGAAGTTTATTGCCGAAGTGATCGCGCTGCGTCGCGCAGAATCGCTACTGCGACACGACCGCTGGTTCGTCGCGCACAACGCGGCACCGGGCGACGCCACCGTCACGTGGTACACGCCGGGCGGGCACGAAATGCAGATGCATGATTGGCATGACCACGGGAATCACGCATTTGGCTGCCGCATCACGACCGCGGCCGCGGAATCCGTTGAGCCGGGCGATTCGCTGATGATCTGCCTGAATCCGGAGCCACACGCGATTGCGTTTTCATTGCCGCCGGGTCGTTGGCAAATTGCCTTGGACAGTAGCGGTGATCTTGTCCGCGACGCGGCGATTGCGCCATCCCGTGAATTGTCCTTGCCGCCGCGTGCCGTCGTTATATTGCGTGCGTTGGCTTCCACAAATTCCGATTGAAAGAAACGCGTATGGCTATCCTCCAGGAGCGCAGTTCCGGCATTTTGCTGCATATCACTTCATTGCCCGGTCCGTATGGCGTTGGAGACTTCGGGCCCGAATCCCGCCACTTTGTCGACTGGCTGGTTTCGGCGGGCCAGAAGGTCTGGCAACTGTTGCCAACAACACCAATCGGGCCGGCGAACTCACCTTACCAGGGCGTTTCCGCTTACGCCGGCAGTCAATGGATGGTGGCGCTTGAGCCGTTGATCGAGCGCGGATGGCTGGCTACGCCGGTGTTGCCGGAAGCCGGATTTAACGCAAGGCAAGCGGACTTCGGCCGCGTACTGCCGTGGCGTGAAGCGCAACTGCGCGAGGCAGCGGCGGGTTTTCTTTCGCGCGCTGTTTCGGCAGATCGTCTGGCCCTTGCTGCCTGGTGCGCAAGCGAAGCAGCGTGGCTCGACGACTATGCGCTCTTCATGGCGATCCGGTCGCCGCGCAATGGCCAGCCTTGGTGGGAATGGCCGGCGCCGTTGGCACGGCGCGAACCGGCCGCGTTGAAGGCCGCACGCATCGAATACGCGCAGGAAATCGCCTTCTGGCAGTTCGTGCAATGGTGCTTCGACACGCAGGCGAAAGCGCTCAAGTTATACGCCAACCAGCGCGGCGTGGCCATCATGGGTGACTTGCCGATCTTCGTCGCGCACGACAGCGCGGACTGCTGGTCGCGTCCTGACCTCTATTTTCTCGACGACAATTTTCAAACCACGGTGGTGGCCGGCGTGCCACCTGACTCCATGGGGCCGCTGGGCCAGCGCTGGGGGAATCCGCTCTATCGCTGGGACCGCATGGCCGATGAGGGTTTCGCCTGGTGGATTTCGCGCGTGCGCCGCGCGCTGGAACAGGCTGACGTAATTCGCATCGACCACTTCCGCGGCTTTGCCGGGTACTATGAAATCCCCGCAAGCAGTCCCGATGCGACGCAAGGCCGCTGGGTACCCGCGCCGGGCAAGGCATTGTTCGCGGCCATCGAGCACGCCTTGGGCAAGCCCCCCATCGTGGCCGAGGACTTGGGCTTGATCACGCCCGACGTCATCGAATTGCGCGATGGCTGCGGCCTGCCCGGCATGCGCATCCTGCAGTTTGGATTCGGCGGCGATGGCACGCACGAATTCCTGCCGCACAACTACGTGCCCAATACCGTGGTCTATTCCGGCACGCACGACAACGACACCGCGCGCGGCTGGTGGGACCACACCAACGATCGCGAGCGCGCCTTTGCGGGCAGTTACCTGATGGCTGACGCCCACAACATCCACTGGGCAATGATTCGCGCCGCCTGCAATTCCGTCGCCAATATGGCCGTGTTTCCGATGCAGGATGTGCTTGGGCTGGAAGGCAGTCACCGCATGAACATCCCAGGCACGGGTGACGGAAATTGGAGCTGGCGGTTCGAGTGGAGTATGGTGGGGAGTGAAGCGGCGCGGGAATTGGGCGTGATCGCGGCGGGCAGCGGACGCGGGCGCTTTGAGTTGTTGGGATTGCCGGGGTAGCGTCAGCGAAAATTGTGACGAGCTTCGTCGTGCGGGCTAATTTTTTTGGCCGCAAAAGTGAAAAGTCGTAGTTAAATCAAACAGAGGCTGCAATGGAATGGACTGATGAACGGCTGGAACCACTTACGTCGGTGGAACTGAAAAATCTGCTCAACAACGTAGGTACGCGACGCGCAGCGGGACGCGTGTCGACGGAGGATGCCGATGACCTTTGCCGGCGCATTGAGGCGCGCATGTCGGCGGTTCGCAAAGCGAGATTTCACAGTACGCGCCCGCCGCGTCCCATGACATTCGAAAAGCGTGTGGCCATTGAGTTGGGGGGTATCGCCGAGGCGTTGGCGAAGCGCTACGATCTTTCGCCGGCAACGGCACGCAATCTCTCAGTCGGCGCCAAGAACTTCAAAGCGCACAACTTGACGGCGAAAAATGGCGAGGCCAAGACTGGTGGCGCCATGAAAGAGGGCAAGCTTGCGATTGATCGCTACATTTCCTACCGCGTCGGTGAATCCCTGGTTTCACTGGCATTCATCCTGTTCAAGGATGAGCCGGAAGAAAACGCTCGCTACTACGTCATTGGCACCGATGACGTCATGACGGAAGGGCAGCGGTTTGCGGAATTACTGGCCGACAAGACGGGATATGGTTGGTCTCCGGCTTTCACGGCGAGAATGAATGTCGCTTGTTTTGAGGAATCAGGTTTGGCGACCGTAGCCTACGAGGCACTGATCGCGAAACTTGCGCCGGCCCTCGACGCGAAACAAAAAATCTAGCACTGGCGCGCCGTTTGGGGCAAAAAGACCCGGAAAGGCGCGCCCATGCTTGTGTTTGCCTGCTTAACCGAAGATCAACGGCGAACGCTGAACACTCGAACCGATTGCGCATCGATTGCAATTGATGCGGCGCCTTTCGCATCCGCCGTCGAGGCCAGCGCGGTGGCCGGATAGGCTGCGACAAGTGTCGCGCCGATCGGTAGCGCAGCGATTTTCGCCATTGCTGCGGCGGTGCCATAGTTGATCACGACCAGCGTATGGTCGCCTTCGAATTTGCGCTGGTAACTCATCACGCTACCATCGACCGCTGGGTGCTCGTAACTGCCGCGCGCAATTGACGGCAGTGTGTTCCGCAAGTGCAGCATGGCTTTGTAGAACGACAGGATCGAGTTCGGGTCGGCCAGCGCGGCCCGCACGTTCTGTGTTGCGGCATTCGGCGATACGGGTCGAAAAGGCTTTCCAGTGGTGAAGGCGCCACTTCCGGACGCGTCGGCGGTCCAGCTCATCGGTGTACGCAGCTTGATGTCGCCTTTCAGCTCGCTGACGCCCGCCATGCCGATTTCCTCACCGTAATAGATGAAGGGCGTGCCGGGCAGCAGCAGGTAGGAGGCCGCCGCCAGCCGGTACTGCGCCGTGCTGCCGTTCACTTGGTCCCACAGACGTTCACCGGCGAAGAAATCGTGGTTGGACATCATCGTGGCCATCGTCATTGGCGCGGTCGTGAAATAGTCGGCGACCGCGCGGATTGCCTCCGGCTTGCCGCGCGCCGCGTCGGCAATGTGGTATTGCAGGCCAAATGCAAAGGCGCTGCGACAGGCATCAGGCGCAGCCCAGCTAATCGGATTGGCAGTGCCTTCGCAAACCATGTAACGGTGTTTGTAGGAGCCCATCAGCGCATTGACCCGGCCCATCAACGCAAAGCTTTCGGGCTGGTCTCTCCAATCGGTCGCGCTGCGTTCGATCAAATGGGAAACAGCGTCAAAGCGAAAGCCGTCCAGCCCGCGGTTGAGCCAGAACTTCAGGCTGTCACGGTGGTAATCGATGACGGCGGGATTCTCAAGATTGAAGTCGGGCATATGCGGGCCAAACGTACCGTAGTAAGTGCCGCCCGATGACCCGTGCCATGGGTTTTTGCCCCAAATTTCCCAGCCGGTGGGGGCGGGCTCTTTCCAGATATACCAGTCACGATCAGGGCTGGTGCGTGATGCGGCCTCGACGAACAGCGGATGACTCGTCGCACTGTGATTGATGACGTAGTCCATGATCACGCCGATTCCGCGTGCGTGCGCCTCGCGAACCAGTTCGTCGAAATCCGCCAGCGTGCCGTAAGCGGGTTCCAGCGTTCGGAAATCCGTGACCGCGTACCCATGGTCGTGATCGGCGCTTTGCGTAATCGGCAGTAACCAAATACCCTTGATGCCCAGGTCGCGCAGGTAGTCCAGGCTCTGTGTGACGCCTCGTAGATCGCCGATGCCGTCGCCATCGCTATCGCGCCATGCGCGCACGAAAATTTCGATGAATGCGCCGTGCTGCCAGCCAGCGGACAATTTGCTGCCGGGATCAATAGCGGTTACCGCGCTGATATCCGTCGTCGGTGCGCGTGGGCTGTCGAGGCTGCGGCTGGCGGTGCCGGCGCAGGCGCTGAGCAATATCGAGAGAAGCATTGTGGCGACGGTTGTGGCAGTACGGGTCCGGGTTACGGCATGGCGCATGTTTGCCTTCTTGAAGGTGGCTATTAATGCCGTTACATTACAAAATGTCCTCATGAAAAGATATAGCCCATCACATGGCGCATCAATTGCCACGCGATGACCAAAGCAAGACGAAAAGCAGCAACTATCGGTAACCCTCGAGCGAGGGCGGGTGAATCAATTCAGTTTCATTTCAGGATTACGGCGGCGGAGATCCATGATCGCCGATTTGGCCTCGGGAATATTGTCGGAGTAAAAACGCGCGGAGGCAGACGATGGAATCGCAACGAAGAGCAGTCGCCGTTGGGCCTGTGTCGCATTCACACTTACGGGGGGCTTTGCGCGCCCTAAATGTTGGCGGACTGGGTGATGGAACCGCACAACCACTCCGCGCAGATTCGACGGTTGCGCTTGCGCGCGAGGTCTGTGACCAGGCGCCATTTCAGGAGGTGTTGCGCCCTGTCAGTGGCGATTCGTATCGCGGCGATGCGCGGGCTGTCTGGTTAACGAAGCAATGGATGAAATGGCCCGGCGTCGATGGCGCGGGATTCTTTCGGCTATACCATTCCGCGCACGGGCGAATCGTCGCGCTGCCGAAGGTGCCGGTAACCGGGGCCGATGGAAAGATATTGGTCGACGTTTTTTCCAGCAAGGTCCGGGCGGATATCGCGGCACGCTTCAAGTACCTCGGGGATGGCGCAATTCTGTCGTTGCCTGATATTGAACTGGCCCGCCTGCCAGAATTGCTCAGGCAGCAATTGGTGCTGGTAAAGGAGGACGGGATAGGCAATGTGCTGGACGCCACGGCGGTGCAGTTGGCGGGAGCACTTGATGACCGGTATGCAAGCGCCGTACGAAAAGATGATTTGGGGGTATCAGTGTCCGCCGGCGATACGCGTTTTCGGTTATGGGCGCCGACCGCAAGACAGGTTGCAGTGTGTGTCTACGAAACCGGTGCGAGCACAGCGCTTCAAGTCGCGCCGATGCGGTGGGACGCCGAGTCGGGGATCTGGTCTCATGAGTTGCCAGGCGATCTTTCTGGCAAGTATTACAGCTACGTGGTTGACGTATATGCGCCCGGCATCGGGCTGGTGCGCAATCGCGTCACGGACCCTTACTCAGTCAGCCTGACAACCGACTCGAAACGCAGCTATATCGCCAATCTTCACAGTCCAAACCTCAAGCCGCCTGGCTGGGATGGTGATCAAGTGCCGGCCAAAGTGCAAGCCCAGACGGACATGGTGATTTACGAACTGCATGTGCGCGATTTTTCGATCAACGATCCCTCGGTGCCTGCCGCGCACCAGGGAAAGTACACCGCATTTAATTACCCCGGCTCAGTCGGCATGAAACATTTGAAGGCATTGTCGGATGCCGGGATGACGGATGTTCAGCTGCTGCCGGTATTTGATTTCGCGACGGTACCAGAGGGCCGCTGCCTGTCGCCTGTGATTGACACGCGTAACGTGGTGGCCGCAAGCGAAGCACAGCAAGCGGCGGTGATGGCGGTCAAGGATCGGGACTGTTTCAACTGGGGGTACGACCCGCTTCACTACACGGCGCCGGAGGGCAGCTATGCGACCAATGCCGCGGACGGCGCGCGCCGGATCATTGAGTTCAGGCAGATGGTGGCAGCCCTTCACCGCATGGGCCTGCGCGTGGGCATGGACGTCGTGTACAACCACACGTCGGCGTCCGGGCAACATGAAAAGTCGGTACTGGATCGAATCGTACCGGGCTACTACCAGCGGCTGAATGCGAGCGGCGCGGTTGAAAAATCCACTTGCTGCGAAAACACCGGCACCGAGAATCTGATGATGGCCAAACTCATGGTCGATTCGGTGCTGACGTGGGCGCGCGAATACAAGATCGATTCATTTCGCTTCGACCTGATGGGTCACCAGCCGCGTGCAGTCATGGACGAATTGAAGGGACGGCTCAAAGCGGCGACCGGGCGCGACATTCAATTGATCGGCGAAGGCTGGAATTTCGGCGAGGTGGCGGATGGGGCGCGTTTTTTGCAGGCGTCGCAGTTGTCGCTCAACGGTTCCGGCATTGCTACTTTCAGTGATCGCGGTCGCGATGCCGTACGTGGCGGCGGGGCGGCCGACAAAGGCGACGACATGATCAAGCGTCAGGGCTACATCAATGGGCTGGGCTATGACCGCAACTCGCTCGCAAGTACGGAGGGCGCGGCAGTGGAATTACTTCGCGCCGCGGATATGGTGCGCGTGGGATTGGCGGGTTCCCTGCGCGTTTACCCGCTCAAAACCTATCGCGATGAGGTTACGCTGTTACACAAGATCGATTATGCGGGCCAGCCTGCAGGCTACGTGAGTGAACCTGCCGAGGTAGTGAATTATGTCGAGAATCACGATAACCAGACGCTTTTCGATATCAACGTCTACAAGCTGCCTGTCGCCACCAGCCGCGAGGACCGTGCGCGGGTACAGATTCTCGGCCTCGCCATTACCGCGTTCAGCCAAGGGGTGGCGTATTTTCACGCCGGCGGGGAAATGTTGCGCAGCAAATCTCTGGATCGCAATAGCTTCGATTCCGGCGACTGGTTCAATCGAATCGACTGGAGTGGTCGCGACAATTACTTCGCAACCGGCGCCCCGCTAAAGGCGGACAACGGTGATGATTACAACCTGATCAAGCCGCTGCTGAATAATCCTGCCATCAAGCCAACGTCAACCGAGATTGCGTGGACGCGCAATGCTTTTCTGGACCTGTTGCGCATTCGCGCAAGTACGCCATTGTTCCGCCTGCGTGCCGCCAGCGAAATCAGTACACGCTTGACGTTTCACAACACGGGTTCCCGCCAAATTCCAACCGTGTTGGCGGGACATCTGAACGGTGTCGGACTTTCGGGCTCGCGTTTCCGTGAGCTGATTTATCTGATCAATGTCGATAAGGTGCCCCGGGAAGTTCGAATTGACGTCCTGGCTGGCAAGTCATTCAAATTGCATCCCGTGCACACGAGCTCGGCGGCGGACAAACGCGTGACACGCGAGGCCCGTTTTGAATCATCAAGCGGAACGTTTCACGTACCGTCGCGTAGTGCGGCGGTCTTCGTCGTACCGTGATTGCCGACGACGCTATCCGGTGATCACCGTTTCCTGCGTGGCATTGCGCACCAGCCCGCTAAGGCCTGGATAGGGCGTCGTGATCACGGCGGTACTGATATCGCGCAGGTATTCCGAGAAGCGGCCCTTGGCCTCAAAATGCTCGCGGAAACCGGATTGCGCAAGAAATTCTCCCAGCTTGGGCACGATGCCGCCCGCGATGAATACGCCCCCGCGCGCGCCCAACGTCAACGCCAGGTTGCCGGCAATGCAGCCAAGAAATGAACAGAATGCTTCCATCGTGTGCTCGCACAATTTATCAGTGCGGCTGATACCCAGGTTGCCGATTTCTTCGGCTCCCAATTCTTGTTCAAAGGCCAATCCTTCGACTTCCGCCACCGCGCGCCGCAGTGTCGGCAGGCCGATCCCGGACACCAGTCTTTCCGCTGACACATGCGCATGAATCTGGCGGGCGGCGCGCAACAATTCGCCCTGATACGCGGTCGCCGCCGCAAGCGTCACGTGTCCGCCTTCGCCGCATAACGTTTGCCACGTACCTGGTCGCCCGCGTATAGGCAAGACGCCGGCGACGCCGAGCCCGGTTCCCGGGCCAATCACACCCATCGCATGTTGCGAGTTGGGCGATGCCGGCCCGACGAGCACGTAATCACTTGGGATGAGATGTGGCAATACGAGCGCAATAGCTTCGAAATCGTTAAAGACATCAATGCTGCCCACGCCAATATGTTGCGCAAATCTCGCTCGCTCCAATATCCAGTGACTATTGGTGACTTTGATCGGACCGGCCGATACAGCGGTTGCAATGGCAATCGCCACGTGGGCAGGTCGGCTGCCTCCTTGAAACCGCGTAAGGTAATCCAATGCGGCATCTTCCGGCCGCGGATAATCCACGCAAAGCAGCGTTTCTACACCTGCCAACGGCGCGCCGGATTGTGCAATCCAGCCGAATCTGGCGTTGGTGCCACCAATGTCGGCAACCAGGAGGGGGAAAAAATTGTTGATGCTTACGGACACTGGGGTACCTCTATGTTTTCCAGTGCATGGACTGGTGATCGCTTCGCATCGGCAGGGCGCGATGAATGGATGAGCGCGTTCAGTTTGGCGGCCCAATGCAATATGCGGGCGATGCGCGCCATTATTGGTTTAGTACCACCACGGCGCGTTACGCTTTGCGAAGCGGCTGCAGTCACAAGTTCGGCGACAACATCAGTGCATGTTTGGTGATTCGGGAGCCGATCGATCTGAGCGCAAATTCCAATGTTGCCGAGCATGGGGTGAAATAGTATTTTCATGTGAAAAACGATGAGGCGACCTCGCCCGCGCGGGACAAACTAGCTTCCTACATGTAAAGCTGTGACGGCAATGCAGGTTTGGCGCGAATGTATTCTCAACAGCAGGCTGGAATCGAATTCCCTGCACTTGATAATAACCAAATTGCAGAGTCGTAAAGTAGCAAAACTACAGAAATAAGTAAACGATTTTTCGTGTCTGTTCCGGATATTCCCCAAGAATATGAGGGGTGTCACGGAGAATATCACAGTGTGCAGCAGGTCATGCCAACATCGATACACGAAAAAATGTGCAGCGATGAAGTGTAATTTACCTACATTCGCCAACGCCGATTGATCCGCCAAGACGTAGCAACAACGCGGAAGTGTAGTTAAACTACCTAAATTCCTGAAACTTTGTGTGACGCGGTGACCCTAACGCGCACCAATAGAAAGATTTCACATGGCATTCAATGACGGCGCCCGGTTGCTGGCGGATATCGGTAGCTCCTATGCCCGCTTTGCACTGGAAATTGAGCGCGGCAAGTTCGAGCGCCTGAGTACGGTGAAATGTGCCGACTACACTGATTTTGGCAGCGCATTGCGCGCCTACTTCGATACGGTGAAAGACGCCGGCGTCAGGCACGCCGCCGTGGCCATCAGCAACCCGGTTGAAGGCGACCTCGTGCGCATGACCAATTACCACTGGCAGTTTTCCATCGAGCAAACACGACTCGATTGCGGACTCGATACGTTGCTGGTCGTCAACGACTACACGGCGCTGGCGGTGGGTTTGCCGCACTTGCGTGACGATCAACGCCGACAGGTGGGGCCAGGGCAATCCGAGGCGCGTAGCGTGATTGGGTTGCTTGGGGCCGGTACCGGGCTTGGCGTTTCCGGTTTGATCCCGGCGGACGATGGCTGGATCTCCCTGGGATCACAGGGAGGACACGTGAGCTTCTCACCCGCGGACAAACGCGAGATCGCGATCCTTGAATATGCGTGGAAGCAATTCCCCCACGTTTCGGCTGAACGGCTGATCTCGGGCAGTGGCCTCGAACTGATTTACCGCGCGTTGAATCACATCGCCGGCAAACCGGCACAATCGCTCGCAGCTACCACGATCACCGCGCGTGGCTTGAAAGGCCAATGTGTCGAATGTGCGCAAGCGCTGGAGGTTTTCTGTGGCATTCTGGGTGGCGTAGCGGCCAATCTCGCCGTGACGCTGGGCGCATTTGGCGGGATCTACATTGGCGGATCAATTGTGCCCCGTTTGGGCAAGTATTTTGATGCCTCTCCATTCCGGCGGCGCTTCGAGGCAAAGGGCCGCTTCTCGTCGTACGTGGCGAATATTCCCACCTATGTCATCACCGCTGATAACGCCACGTTTGTAGGCGCGGCGGCTATCCTGGACGCGCAGTTGCGCAAGCGCGGCACCTCCTCTTCGATCCTTGAGCGCATCCGGCAATCCCAGGCCGCGTTATCCCCCGCCGAACGTCGCGTGGCGAATCTGGTGCTGTCGCGCCCCCGATCGATTCTTAACGATCCCATCGTCGAAATAGCCCGCTCGGCCGACGTAAGCCAACCGACCGTAGTTCGTTTCTGCCGTACGCTGGGATGCGAGGGGCTGTCGGATTTCAAGTTGCGCCTGGCATCGAGCCTCACGGGCACCATTCCTGTAACGCACACGCAAGTGACCAACGACGACTCCACCCTCGAATTGGGCGACAAGGTCCTGGGCAACACCGCCAGCGCCATCCTGCAAATGCGCGATCAGATCAACCGGAAGTCGATCGATCAGGCCATCGACGCGTTGATCAAAGCCAAACGCATCGAATTTTTTGCAGTGGGCAACTACGGGATCGTGGCCGAAGACGCGCAGTACAAGTTCCTGCGGTTTGGCTTGCCGACCAGCGCCTACACGGAACCGCGCCTGCAGTTGATGGCGGCAAACGTGCTGACGCCAGATGACGTGGTGGTGGTCGTTTCCAGTACCGGGCGGATACCGGAATTGAATTTGGCCGTTGAAGCAGCGCTCGAACGTGGCGCAAAGGTCATTGCCATCACTGCCAACCAGTCGCCGCTCGCGAAGCATGCCACGGTGACCATTGCCCTGGACCATTCAGAAGATGTAGCAACGCAAGTGCCGATGATCAGCCGGGTCTTGTATCTGCTGGTGATCGACATCCTCGCGGTCGGCGTCGCGATGCGTACGGGTGCGCATGAAAGGGTGCACTCCCTGCAAGAAAGTTCGAATTACCGGGGCTCTGAACAGCCGGCCGCCCCGGGCAATCGATTGGCACGATTGGTTTCCCACAGTCGAGAGTAATGATCCCGTTCGTGTCGCTACCGGCCGAGAACTTGTCGCGGTTGATGACGGCGTTTATATCGAAAACGAACCGATTCGCGAGTGTGCCGGGATGGCGCCAACCAGAGTACCAGCCAAAATCATGATTCACTATTTGCAGGAGATCAAACGCCGTGGCGCAAGATGAAAAAGATGCCCGCCTGGGCCAGGAGATCCAGTCGCTTGGTCGCATGCTTGGTGATGTCATTCGCGCCGCCAACGGCGAAGCGATTTTCAATCGAATCGAGCATATTCGAAAGTTGGCGGTCGCATTGCGTCGCACCGCTGCGCCGAGCGGTGGCGAAGATATCACCACCCTGAAATCGCAGCTTGATCATGAATTGGACGGCCTCAGTATCGACCAGACGCTGAGTGTGGTGAGAGCATTCAGTCATTTCTCGCTACTGGCCAATATCGCGGAAGACCGGCACCAGAACCGTCGCCGCCGTGTGCACCGTCTGGCAGGCTCACCGCCGCAGATGGGTAGCCTGCAGCATGCCCTCGATACCCTGGCGGCGCGAAATATTTCGGCGGGCGAGATCCGCACATGGTTGCGCGGGTCGCTGGTCAGCCCGGTGCTGACCGCGCATCCAACCGAAGTGCAACGCAAGACGGTGCTCGATTGCGAACGCGAGATCGCGCGGTTGATGTCCCACCTTGAGCGCCAGGATCTCCTGCCCGAGGAGCGTGCCGAGATCGACGACAGCCTGAAGCGGTCAATCCTTCAGTTGTGGCAAACGGCGATGCTGCGATTGTCTCGTCTGCGGGTGATCGATGAGATTGAAAATGGCCTGAGCTTCTACCGTTATACGTTCTTGTCGGAACTACCAAAAATATATTGTGATATTGAAAAATCGCTCCTGGAACGCACGCCGGGCGATCGAGAGCGCGTTCCAACATTTTTCCGGATGGGATCATGGATCGGCGGCGATCGGGATGGCAATCCTTTTGTCACCGCCGAATCCCTTCAAGGTGCGATGCGGCGTCAGTCGATGGTTGCTTTCGAGCACTACCTGTTCGAAGTCCATCACCTCGGTGGAGAACTGTCGATGTCGAGTCGCCTGGTAATGCCGACGGCGGCG
Source organism: Betaproteobacteria bacterium (assembly GCA_016720925.1). Taxonomy (NCBI): domain Bacteria; kingdom Pseudomonadati; phylum Pseudomonadota; class Betaproteobacteria; species Betaproteobacteria bacterium. Next base: position 441,117 of record JADKJR010000003.1, read on the forward strand.
CTGCTGGCGCTTTCACAAAAATCGGGCGATACGTCCGCGCATCGGCAGGACGAGCCATATCGTCAGGCGCTGATTGGCGTATATGCCCGGCTCGCCGCCACCATGGCATTGCTTGCCAATGCCGAACCGATTCGCCGGCCGGAGGTAACGCTTGAACCGTACGCGAGTCCGCAGGAATTTCGCGATGATCTCGATACGATCGCCGCATCGCTTGCCACCCACGCCAGCGCGGCCCTCGCCGCCGGCCGCTTGGCACAGTTGCGTTACGCCGTCGACATATTCGGCTTTCATCTCGCCTCACTTGACCTCCGGCAGAATTCAGATGTGCATGAAGTTGTGGTGGCCGAATTGTTGGCGAAAGCCGCCGTGTCTCCCAACTATTTGCAGCTTGACGAAGCGGCGCGCGTGTCGCTGCTGTTGAGCGAACTCGCCAACCCGCGTCCGCTGCGGATTGCAGGTGAGGAATATAGCGAGCTTGCGGTTGGCGAGCTGGGTGTGTTTCAGGCTGCCGCCGGAATCAACGCCCGATTCGGCGGCGATGCCGTGCCGAACGCGATCATTTCCAAGGCGCAGTCAGTCAGCGACCTGCTGGAAGTGGGATTGTTGCTAAAAGAAACCGGTTCACTGGTGTCAAGAAATGGCCTGCCGCGATTGAAAATTTCGATCGTTCCTTTGTTCGAAACCATCACCGATCTGCAAGCCGCCGCCGGAATCATGCGCGCCGCATTTGCGCTGCCTCAATATCGCGCGTGGCTGGATAGCCAGGGCGGATTACAGGAAATCATGCTCGGCTATTCGGACAGCAACAAGGACGGCGGCTACCTCACGGCGAACTGGGAACTCTATTGCGCGCAAAAAGGCCTGGTCGATCTGGCAGCCGAGGCTAACGTCCGGCTGCGAATGTTTCACGGGCGCGGCGGCACGGTCGGTCGTGGCGGCGGACCGACCTTCGAGGCGATCCTCGCACAACCCGACGGATGTTCCGCGGCCGGCCTGCGAATCACCGAGCAGGGGGAGGTGATCGCCGCAAAGTATTCCGATACCGAACGCGGCCGGCGAAATTTCGAAACGCTTGTTTCGGCCGCGATGCTATCCAATTTTCCTGCCGAAGAGCGGCGCGATCAACCGCAGTGGTGGGAAGTGATGCATCAACTCTCGGCGAGCGCCTGCGAGACTTACCGCGAGCTGGTCTATGAAACGCCAGGCTTTGTGGATTTCTTCCGCGCCGCGACCCCTATCAGCGAAATCGCCGGGCTCAACATTGGCAGCCGGCCCGCGTCGCGCAAACCCTCACAATCCATCGCCGACTTGCGCGCGATCCCGTGGGTCTTCAGCTGGAGCCAGTGCCGCCTCTCCATTCCCGGTTGGTACGGATTCGGCAGCGCATTGCAGCGCTGGATCGATACCGCGCCTCAAGGTCGCGTTGCCGCGCTGGCAAGCCTGCGTGAAATGTACGCGGACTGGCCCTTTTTTCGAACGGTACTTGCCAACATGGACATGGTGCTTGCCAAGACCGATCTCGCCATTGCCACCCGCTACGCCGAGTTGGTGCCCGATCAGGAATTGGCCGAACGGATTTTGTCGATCATCCGATCGGAGTGGCAACGAAGCGTCGACATGTTGCGCGCGATCACCGATGCAACGGCATTCCTCCATGATAACCCGGCACTGGCGCGCAGTATCCGTAATCGCTTTCCCTATCTCGACCCTCTAAACCACTTGCAGATCGATCTGTTGCGGCGCTATCGGGCGGGCCAGACCGATGAGCGGACCAAGCGGGCGATACATCTCACAATCAACGGCCTAGCGGCGGGACTGCGGAATAGTGGATGAGGCCAGGCATTGAACAGGCTCTGCGGCCTGTTCAATGCCTGCCGAATCCGAGCGCCATGCAGGGCGCGAGGTGGAAGAGGCGTGGACAAAATGATGTCCCCGCGGACCTCTTTGTGCCTCGCGAATCCGAGCCGCATGCTGGCGACATGGCGGACAAACGCGGACAAAAGAACGTAGATGTCCATTTGGCGAGGTGTTCGCGGCACAAATGCCCGGAAAACCCCGTCAGCGCTAGACTTTCTACAATTTGTCGGCGAGTGGAGTCGTAAACCTATTCGTGCCACGAATGCCCATTGCGCTCCGTCATCGCGATCGCCGCACTCGGCCCCCAGCTTCCGGCCGAGTAGGGCTTGACCTTCTGGCCGGTCGTTTTCCAGCCATCAATGATGCCGTCAATCCACTGCCACGCCGCCTCGACTTCATCGCGCCGTACAAACAAGGCCGAGTTGTTCTTCAGCACATCGAGCAGCATGCGTTCATAGGCGATGCGGCGGCGGGTTTCGCCAAACGCGTCGCCGAGTGACAGATTCAACGGCACTTGCGCGAGCTTCACTTCGTTCATGCCCGGCTTCTTGTGCATCAATGTCAGCGTGATCATCTCATCGGGCTGCAGCTTGATCAGCAGCGTATTGGGTGCAAGGGTCGCGCCGATGTCCGCGAAGATGTTGTACGGAGCTGGCTTGAACTGGATCATGATTTCGCTGGAGCGCTTCTGCAGACGCTTACCGGTGCGCAGATAGAATGGCACGCCGGCCCATCGCCAGTTATTGACCTCCACGCGTAGCGCGACGAATGATTCGGTATCGCTCGCTGGGCTTGCGCCCGTTTCTTCAAGGTATCCTAACGCCGCAGCGCCGCCGCTGAAACCGGACGTGTACTGGCCACGCACGGTGTGGTTCGCGACATCGGCGGCTGTGATGGGCCGTAGCGACCACAACACCTTGACCTTTTCATTGCGTACCGCGGAAGGGGTAAAGCTGGCCGGGGGTTCCATTGCGACCAGGCAAAGCAATTGCAGCATGTGACTCTGGATCATGTCCCGCAACGCGCCGGTGCCGTCATAAAATGGCCAGCGGCCTTCAACCCCGACCGTTTCCGCGACGGTAATCTGTACCTGCTCGATGGCATTGGCATTCCACAGCGGCTCGAAGATCGCATTGGCGAATCGCAGCGCCAGCAGGTTTTGCACCGCTTCCTTGCCGAGGTAATGATCGATGCGAAATACCTGGTTCTCATCGAATGCGGCGCCGATCGCTTCGTTGACCCTGCGCGCGGAGTCCGTATTGGTTCCGATCGGCTTTTCGATGGTGATGCGGGACAGCTTGTCGACCAGTCCCGCATCACGCAGCGCTAGGCAAATCGGCCCGAACAGCTGCGGGCCGGTGGAGAGGTAGTACATCACGCCGCCCTCGCCCGGCAGTAGAGCTTGCTTGATGGGGTCCAGTCCACCAACGGCTTGAATATTTATCGTGACATAGCGGATTCGCTTGGCGAAGGATTCAAAAAAGGCTTCGTCGAAAAGCTTTGCGTTGGCAGATTTCTGGATGGCATCTTTCACCTTGGCAATGAATGCCTCGTCCGACAGAACCGACGTCGCGGCGCCGACCAACTGGAATTGCTTCGGCAACAGTCCGTCCTTGTCCAACGCATACAGCGAGGGCCATAGCATGCGCTTTGCGAGGTCGCCGGTCGCACCAAAAAGAACGAGGGCGCGACATTCGGGGGCAGAAGCGTTTGAAATCATGGGGTGGTCGTGTCCAATGGGTTGTTTTTGGCGAGGTGTTTGGAAAGGAGCGCAGCCGCTTGTGCCCGGCGGCTTATTTCATCCCAGTTCTTTTCGGCGATCAGTGCTGCCGGTGATAACCATGAACCACCCACGCATGCAACATTGGGTAATGCAAGGTATGCCGCCGCCGAGTCTGCATCGATGCCGCCCGTGGGGCAGAACACAACTTGCGGAAAAGGTCCTCCCAGCGCTTTGAGCATTTCGACGCCTCCCGCTTGGCGGGCCGGGAACAATTTCATGGCGGTGAAGCCGGCATCGAGGGCACGCATCACGTCCGACGGTGTCATCGATCCCGGAAGAAATGGGAAGCCGGACGTCGAAGCATGTGCAAGAAGCGAGCGCGTCGTGCCGGGGCTCACGCCAAACTGTGCACCCGCGTCACGCGCCGCATTCATTTCGGCGATATTCGTGATCGTGCCGACCCCAACGATCGCGTGCGGAACCGCGGCCCGAATGGCGCGCACGCAGCCGAGTGCCGCGGGTGTTCGCAGCGTGACCTCCAGAACGCGAATGCCGCCGCTGACCAGCGCATCAGCCAACGGAATTGCGTCGCCGACGCGATCAAGCACAATGACCGGCATTACCGGGCTGGCGGCCAGAATTTCGCGGATGGGAATCATGACTAGGCTCCTGTCAGTGAGGTTTCAGTTGCAGTGGCGAGCATTGGTTCGACTATCGTACCAAACGTACCCGCGCCTTCCTCGGCCGTGAGGGCAACAGCGCGCGCTGACTGAAACAGTTCACGGCCCATGCCGAACCGATTGCGGGTGAGGTCGGCGGTTGTCGGCACGCGTCGTGCCCACTCTTCATCCGCGACGATTGCCTCCAGCGTGCCGGCTTCGACATCGAGCCGAATAATGTCGCCGTCGCGAACCTTGCCCAGTGGTCCACCCGCCAGGCATTCCGGCGAGACATGAATCGCCGCGGGTACTTTTCCTGACGCGCCGGACATTCGGCCATCGGTGACCAGCGCCACGTGAAAACCCGCATCCTGCAAGGATCCCAAGGCGGGGGTGAGCTTGTGCAGTTCGGGCATGCCATTGGCGCGTGGCCCCTGGAAGCGGACCACTGCCACAAAGTCGCGCTGCAATTCACCGCGCTTGAAACTTGCCAGCACATCGTCCTGGTCGTCGAATACCAATGCGGGTGCCTCGATCATGCGATGGGCAGGTGCCACCGCTGACACCTTGATCACCGAACGGCCCAGGTTTCCGCGCAATACCCGCAGGCCGCCATCTGCACTGAAGGGCTTAGCTGTCGTGCGCAATACATTGTCGTCCCCGCTGATTGAGGGAGCAGGGTGCCAGTTGATCTTGTCGCCATCGAGTTGCGGCTCTTCAGTGTAGCGGGCAAGGGATTGGCCGGCGACCGTGAGTACATCGCCATGCAATAACCCGGCGGAAAGCAGTTCACGAATCACGAAGCCAGCACCACCAGCGGCGTGGAAATGGTTCACGTCGGCGCTGCCGTTCGGATAGATGCGCGCCAGCAATGGCACGACAGCCGACAGCGCATCGAAATCGTCCCAGTTGATGATGATGCCGGCTGCACGGGCGATGGCCACGAGGTGAATCGTGTGATTGGTCGATCCGCCCGTGGCCAGCAAGCCAACGATGGCGTTGATGATGGTGCGCTCGTCGACTACTTTGGCAATTGGCGTGTATTCGTTGCCCAGATGCGTGATTGCGGCAACGCGGCGTGCCGCCGCGCCGGTCAGCGCATCGCGTAGCGGCGTATTCGGTGTGATGAAGGCCGCTCCGGGCAGATGCAGGCCCATCACCTCCATCAGAAACTGGTTGCTGTTGGCCGTGCCGTAAAAAGTGCAGGTGCCGGGGCCGTGATAGGCGCGGCTTTCGGCTTCAAGCAACGCGGCACGATCCAGCTTGCCTTCCGCAAACTGCTGGCGAATCTTGGCTTTTTCATCATTGGACAGGCCGCTGGTCATGGGGCCGGCGGGCACGAAAATGGCGGGAAGGTGGCCGAACTGGAGGGCGCCGATCAGCAGCCCGGGAATAATTTTGTCGCAAACGCCGAGGCACAAGACGCCGTCAAACATCGCATGCGACAACGCGATCGCCGTCGACATCGCGATGACGTCGCGTGAAAACAACGAGAGCTCCATGCCGGGCTGGCCCTGCGTCACGCCATCGCACATTGCGGGCACGCCGCCAGCGAACTGGGCCGTGGCGCCGGCGTCCCGCGCGGCGCGTTTGATGAGATCCGGAAAGCGTGCCAGCGGCTGATGCGCGGATAGCATGTCGTTGTAGGCCGACACAATGCCGATATTCGGTGCGCGAATTTCGCGTAGCACCAGCTTGTCCGGTGCGGCTTCTGCGGCAAACGCGTGGGCGAGATTGGTGCAAGAGATGCGCCCGCGCGACGTGCCGGTTGCGCGTGCCTGTTCCACGCGCCGGAGATAGCCGGAGCGCGTGGGCTCACTGCGCGATCTTACTTTGTCGGTTATTTCCGCCACGGTTCGCTGAAGCGCCATCCTGACTCCTATGCGGATTGCCGCAAAAAACATTGTGACATTGTAGAAAATCTACACAACTTAGTCAATACCGTCCCGCAAGGAAAATGGCGCTGACCGAGTATCGGTATAGCAAATGTAGCTTTCTTCCTGGTTTTGTTTCCGGCCGAAGAGGTAGGGCGTGTTGACAAACTACAAGCTCTGGCGGGAAAATGCATTATGCAAGTATTGTTGATTTCAAGCTTCATTCGATGGCACATGGGACGCGGAAGGATGGGTCTCGCGTGCTCGTATCGCGGGAATTGATTATGCCCACGACGATCGTCAAGCAGCGCGCTTCCAAAACTGCCACAGTCGACGCAAAGGCGCGGCCAGCCGGTCTGCTGGATCGCATCGAAAGCCTGCTGGACAAGATGCGGCCCTCCGAACAGACGGTCGGGCGGTTTGTATTGCGTCATCCCAATCTCGTTATCAGTCTTTCGTTTCCCGAAATTGCGGCGCGCACCGGCGTCAGCCAGCCGACCGTGGCGCGCTTTTGCATCGCGGCTGGCTTTAGCGGCTATCGCGATTTCAAGTTGCGTCTGGCGCAAAGCCTGGCGAACAGTGTTCCGTTCGTCCATCACGATGTCGGCATGCAGGATTCGATGGCCGATGTCGGGGCAAAAGTCTTCGATCGCGGTATTGCGGCACTGGTGACAGTCCGCAACCACCTCGATCCGGACGCGTTGGAGCGTGCCACGCAATTGCTGGCAACAGCGAAGCGTATCGAGTTCTACGGCCTTGGAAACTCCGGTATTGTGGCGATGGATGCGCAGCACAAATTTTTCCGCCTCGGTGTGCCAGCGGTGGCGTATTCCGATCCCCATGTGCACGCCATGTCGGCATCGTTGCTGGGCAAGGGGGACGTAGTGGTGGCCATCTCCGGAACCGGCCGGACGCGTGAACTCATCCGCAGCGTGGAAATCGCGCGCGATGCCGGGGCCGCCGTCATTGCGATTACCGCTAGCGTATCGCCCCTGGCGCGGTTGGCGGATGTCGCCCTGTATGCGGATGTACCCGAGGACCTGGATGTGTATGCACCTATGACTTCACGCATGGTTCATCTGGTGATGATTGATGCGTTGTCCGTTGGCGTGGCCGTGGCACGGGGGCCAGAGCTCGCGAAACGGCTGAAGCGTGCCAAGGAAGTTATCGCGGATAGAAGAATGGAAGAGAACTGACATGACGAAACCTCAGCAGGACCGGACGATCGCCTGGGCTGCGCTCACGCAGCACGCCGAGAGCCTTGATAGCAAACTGATGCGCGATCTCTTTGTTGCCGATCCCGAGCGTGCCGGGAAATTTTCCTTGGGCGCCGCCGGCCTGTTCCTCGATTATTCGAAGAATCGACTCGACGATACCGTGCGCGATAAATTGCTTGATCTCGCGCGTGCATCTGGCGTTGAAGCCCGTCGCGACGCGATGTTCGCGGGGGAACGAATCAATGTCACCGAAAACCGCGCCGTACTGCACACCGCGCTTCGCGATCTGACCAGCGAACGGATCGAAATCGACGGCGGCGACATTCTCGGCCCCGTTCGCGCCGTTCGCGAACAAGCCTATGCATTTTCGGCACGCATCCGATCGGGTGATTGGCGCGGATATACCGGCAAATCCATCACGGATGTCGTCAACATTGGTATCGGTGGCTCCGACTTGGGCCCGCGCATGGTCTGCGAAGCCCTTCGGGCATTTGGACTTGCGCATTTGCAGATGCATTTCGTTGCCAATATCGATGGCGATGCGCTTGGCGACGTGCTGGCAAAAGTCGATCCCGAACGCACCTTGTTCATTGTCGCCTCCAAGACCTTCACGACCATCGAGACGCTGACCAACGCCCGTTCCGCCCGCACATGGTTCCTCGCCACCGGTGCACAGGAACGCGATATCGCCCGGCACTTTGTGGCGGTTTCGACCAATACCGAAGCTGTGAAAGCGTTCGGCATCGACCCCGCGAACATGTTTACCTTCTGGGATTGGGTCGGAGGACGCTATTCGCTTTGGTCGTCAATTGGACTGTCGATTATCATCAGCATCGGACCGGAGAATTTTGATCGCCTGCTTGCCGGCGCGCATGCGATGGACCTGCACTTTCGCTCAGCGCCCCTGCAATCCAATATGCCGGTCATCCTCGCCTTGATCGGCGTGTGGTATCGCAATTGCCTCGATGCGCCCAGCATGGCGGTCCTGCCCTATAGCGAACATCTGCAGCGCCTACCCGCGTACCTCCAGCAGCTTGACATGGAAAGCAACGGCAAGTCTGTCACGCTGCAAGGCGTGCGCGTTGAGCATGCGACCGGGCCGATCATCTGGGGAGAGCCGGGTACCAATGGGCAGCACGCATTCTTTCAGCTCCTTCATCAAGGCACGCAAATGGTGCCGATTGATTTCATCTTGCCGATGCGTGCTACACATGCCTTGGCCGGGCATCACGATTTGCTGGTGGCGAATTGTCTCGCGCAGAGTAGTGCGTTGATGAACGGCAAAACGGTTGAGCAGGCGAGGCATGAACTCGGCGCGACGACTGAGTCCTCCGTGGCGCGCGATCAACTCGCGATGCATCGCAGTTTTGCGGGCAACCGTCCCAGCAACACCATACTTCTCGAGCAACTCGATCCGGCCTCGTTAGGCGCACTGATTGCGCTCTACGAGCACAAGGTCTTCGTGCAGGGTGTGATCTGGAACGTCAATTCCTTCGATCAATGGGGCGTTGAGCTCGGCAAAACGGTGGCAACCAAGATTGGCGAGGCGATCCGCTCAGGTGCGCTGTCAGGCGAGTTTGATTCATCAACCCGGCACATGCTTGAAAAGTGCGTGGCGCGCAGGAACTAGCATGCGCCAGCGGCAACATTGAGGCGATGAGATATCGTCACACACAGTTCGGCTCGGCATTGTCGCGGAATAGTCGCTTTTGTAACGTCGTGGCGCTTTGAAAATACACTGCGCCATGGTGTAATATTCACCTTGTACATTTGGGGATGTAGCTCAGCTGGGAGAGCGTCGCGTTCGCAATGCGAAGGTCGAGAGTTCGATCCTCTTCATCTCCACCAACAATGAAAAGGGGCCACGTTTTTTTTGTGGCCCATTTTCATTGTTGGTCTCGCGGCAGATGAAATCCCGCAAATTGCATATCAACAGGTATGCCCGAGGCATCGGTGCTTCAACCCTTATAATCATTGTCATGCGCCTGGCCAGGGCAATCCGGCCCTCTAAACCGCGCTGTCGACCGTAAGCCGGCCGGCGACTGGAGACTCCTCAAATGCACTCACCTTTCCAAGGGAATCCTGACCTGCTGCTTGGTCAATTGCAGGCCTTCATGGACGAGCACGTCTACCCAAACGAAAAGTGTTACCAGGCTGAACTGCATGCGCTGCCGAATCGGTTCACTACAGTCCCGTTGATGGAAGAATTGAAAGCGAAAGCGCGGAACGCCGGCTTGTGGAATCTTTTCATGCCGGCCTCCCACGGCGGCCTGACGAATGCACAATATGCGCCGCTTGCTGAGATCATGGGGCGGGTGCTGTGGAGCCCGGAAGTATTCAATTGCAATGCCCCGGACACCGGCAACATGGAGGTCTTCATGAAGTACGGCACGGAAGCGCAGAAAGAGCGCTGGCTGAAACCGCTGCTCAATGGCGAGATTCGTTCGTCCTACGCCATGACCGAACCGGATGTCGCCTCCAGCGACGCTACCAACGTGCAAACCTCGATTCGCCGAGATGGTGACGACTACGTTCTCAATGGCCGCAAATGGTTTATCTCGAATGCGTTGTACGAGCGCACGAAAATTTTCATTGTGATGGGCAAATCGGATGCAGCGAATCCCAACATCCATTTGCAGCAGAGCCAGGTCCTGGTGCCGCGGGACACGCCCGGCGTGACACTGGTGCGGCCGCTCACGACACTCGGTTACGACGACGCGCCTCTCGGGCATGCCGAGATGGTGTTCGAGAATGTGCGCGTGCCCGCAGAAAATATCCTGCTCGGCGAAGGCCGCGGCTTTGAAATCGCCCAGGGTCGCTTGGGTCCCGGACGTGTTCACCATTGCATGCGGTTGATCGGCTGCGCGCAGCGTTCGCTCGAATATGCTTGCAAGCGCGCCGTGTCGCGCACCACGTTTGGCAAGAAGCTGGCGGAACATCAGTCAATCCGCGAGGATATCGCTAAATGTTTCAGCGAGATCGAACAGGCCCGCTTGCTCACGATGAAAACGGCGCAAAAAATGGATGAGGTCGGGCCCAAGGAAGCGCGCGATCTGATTGCTGCAACCAAGATCACCGTGCCGCTGATGGCACAGACCGTGATCGACCGGTGCATGCAGATCCATGGCGCCGGTGGCTTGACGAGCGACTATTTTATGGCTGAAGCGTTCAGTTACGCACGCTGGTGCCGCCAAGCGGACGGCCCGGACCAGGTGCACATGATGGCGCTTGGGAAGCAGATCATTAGGCGCTATACCGAGGCAGCTTGATACTTCGCGCTTGCCGCTGAAGGCGATGTAGTGATTGCCCCGCCTATCGACAGGCGACCCGCGTCAGCGTGTCTCGGTCACTTTGCGTAAATGCGGTGGTCGATCCGGATCACACCCTCGCGCCACCGCTAGCGCATTGGCGAGCTTGTAAAAGCTTTGAGCGAGCAGCAGCGGCTGGATGACGGGGTGTGCATCTATCGTCGGCAGGACAGTTGCGCCAACCACCGAACTGCCCGCAATCATCACCTTCACATCGCGCGCGATCAGGTCCCGCGCCAGTACTTCAAGGTCGAGGCGTGTCTCATCGTCCTGTGCAAATAGTAATGCCGGGAAATTGGATTGCAGTAATGCTTGCGGACCATGGCGCACTTCGGCGCCGCTGAAAGCTTCGGCGTGAAGGCGGCAAGTCTCCTTGCATTTGAGCGCCGCTTCCTGGGCGATACCGAGACCGACCCCGCGACCGATCACATAAAGATGACTGGTATTGCGTAGCGTTGGCATGGCGGCGCCCCAGTCAAGTTGCCACGCTTTTGTCAGCGCGTCCGGTGCTGATGTCAGGGCATCGAGGAGAAGTTTGTCATCGGACCACGCGGCGACCAGATGCACGATAGCCGCCAGTGACGCGATATAGGATTTGGTCGCGGCGACACTCTGTTCCGGGCCTGCGCACAATGGCAGCAGAAAGTCCGCGACGTCGCCGAGCGGTGCATTGTCCGTATTGACCAGCGCGATGACGGTTGCGCCGGCGGATTTAGCCGCGCGCGCGGCCGCCACCAGGTCGGGGCTGCGGCCCGATTGGGAAATGGCAAGAAACAGGCACCCACGTAGATTTTGCTTCACGCCATAGACCGAGCTCACCGACGGGGATGCCGACGACGTCAGGATGCCGAGGCGGGTTTCAATCAAGTATTTGGCGAAGGTCGCGGCATGATCGGAACTGCCGCGCGCGCAGGTGACGACTGCCCGCGGCGCCAACGACCGCAGGATGCTGCCCAACTCAAGTGCGCGCAAATGATTGTTCTCAAACTGCGTGCGCAACGCGCCGGCGGATTCAGACGCCTCGCGGTACATGTGCGTAGCTTCGGGGTCCCCTCGCGGGACTTCATTCTCAAGCATGTTCGGACGTCCATTTTTTGGTCTTGCCGCCGGTCCGACTCAAATGGAAACGGCTGCAAGCAGTGCTGCTTGCCATCAGTGTGTGCTGAGTTCCGCGACGAAGTCATAGGTGTCGCCACGGTAGAACGATTGTGAGAACTCCACCGCGCGACCGTCGCTCAGGAATCCCAGGCGTTCCGCCAGCAACCCGGCGTCTCCTTCGCGCGCATTGAGCAACTTGGCCTGCTCGGCGTTCAGCAGCAGTGCACGCAGACGTTGCAGCGCACGCACCGGCCGATTGCCGGCCTGTTCGAGCGCCTCATACAGCGATGTGTCGACGGCGGCCAATGACGGCAGGCAGGAGGCAATGATGGTGGCGAGCTCGACCGCCATCGGTGCGTCATCGGCGTAGCGGACGCGATGAAAGCGATAGACCGGTGTCCCGGGACTGAGTCCCAGCGTCAGCGCTTCTTCCGGCGACACGGTGCCCTCGGTTTTTTTCAGCCATACACTGCGCGGCTTGCGCCCGCGCGCGAGCATGTCCTCCGAAAACGACGTTAGCTTGGCGAAGTTTTTCTCAATCCGCGCCGATACAAAATTGCCCGAACCCTGGCGGCGTACCAGCAATCCTTCATCAACCAATCCATCAATGGCCTTGCGCACGGTAATCCGCGACACCTCAAGGTCGATGGCAATCTGCCGCTCAGCCGGAAGTGCGTCGTCCGGTCCAAGGAGGCGGGTTTGAATGGCCACACGAATTGCTCGCTGCAGCTGTTGATACAGAGGAAGGCTGCTGTTTGGATCCAGCGGGGGCAAAACGCCGGCGAGTGAAGTCATTTTTTTCCCATGCGGTATACATCATGCGCCGGTCTTGGCGGAAATTCCTTGATAACGATGGAACCACTATAGTACCAATCAATTTGCTTAGTCTATTGATGCCTGACGGCGCTAGACGCATTGCCGCATATAGCGAATGCAAAAATTCGGCGTGTAGTATTCTGGCAACAGGATAACATTTAATTTGATGAAGTGGTAGCATATTGGCATGCAGTGGTAGTATATTGGCATGACATTGGTTTTGCCGGTGTTGGTTATCGACAGGATCGCTGTGACCCGTTTTCAAGTTAGAGCGGACGGTCAGGAAAGTCGGCGACAACAGACCGCATTGATGGTCGACGGCCAAAAGGGGAGGGTAGTCATGGAGTTCAAACAGACACCAACAGAGCCGGGCGAAGATGCGATCGCCGCTGCAGGCGTCTGCATTTGGGCTTGCAAGCATGCCACCGCCCGCTCACTCAATTCACGCTTTGGTGCCGGTCAGACATGAGGAATCCGATTCCTGGAAATCTGCACGCAGGGGCATGGTGATGCGGCGCTGGCGCGTGGCCGTGATGGCAATTCTTGCCTTGCCGATGGCCTTTGCAATGCTTCCGGCGGACGCGGCCGGGGTGCAGGAATCGCCGCGTGCATTATTGCGGCTGCGGTGGGAAGTGGAACGCAATGTATTTACGCCTCAGGCACCCGATGGTCGGTCGCAGGCGGTGCTGACGCTGACCAATCTTGACCGCAATCCGCTTCCCGCAAAGGGATGGGCAATCTACTTCACCTGTGTCGCTGGCGTTGAACTGGGCGAGGCGGAGAGCCCCGTCAGTTTGAGCAGGTCAGCGGCACGTTATTCCGCATGCGCCCGACCATGGCATTCAAGGGGCTCGATGCTGATCAGACGATACGGCTCACCTATTTACACCCGGAAATAATGGTCAAGACGGACAAGGCGCCTCAGGGACCGTATCTGGTATTTGACGATTCACCGGAGGTCGGACGGGCCATTGCGGACTACCAGATTGTGCCCATGACTCGTCCTGAGCGGCTTGACATGGAATCGAAAGGGCGCGTGCCTGTCGTTACTGCGGAAGATATCTTCAGGCGCAACGAATCCATTGTCGATATGCAAGAGCACGCGCTGCCCCCTGTTTTTCCGACGCCTCGCCATTTTGAGCGGCAGGCGGGCGCATTGCACTGGCCGGCTATGCCGGTTGTTATTGGCGCACCGGCATTGCGCGGCGAAATGGCGTTCGCCAACGCGTTACTCAAGCCCTACTTTGCACCGGGACGAATCAGTGCCGTGGTCCCACCACTTCGCATGGCCATTGCCCCGATTGCCGGGCAATTGTCGCCCGAAGCGTATGAACTGCGGATCGACCCCGTTGCAGGCATTGCGCTTAACGGCAACTCTGCCGCGGGTATTGCGCGCGGCTTGCAGTCGCTTCGCGACATCCTGCCGCTTCAGCCTCAACCGGAAAAGGGCGTCTCGCTGCCTGCTTTGTTCATAAGCGACGCGCCGCGCTTTGAATATCGCGGCTTGCTTCTCGATGTTGCGCGTAGTTTCCATCCGAAGGAGACGGTGTTCAGGTTGCTTGATCTGATGGCTCGCTACAAGCTCAACAAATTCCATTTTCATCTGACGGACGATGAGGGCTGGCGGCTTGAGATCAAAGGTATCCCTGAGCTAACGTCCATTGGCGCCAGGCGCGGGCACACGCTGGATCCGACAAAGTATTTGCCGCCCGCCTACGGTTCGGGACCGGACGTACACGATCCACACGGCAGCGGATTTTATAGCCGCGCCGACTACATCGAGATTGTGAAGTACGCGCAGGCGCGCCAGATCGAGGTAATCCCGGAAATCGAGATGCCAGGGCATGCGCGCGCGGCGGTAAAAGCCATGGAAGGCCGCTATCGACAGCTTGTGAAAATCGGACGTCGCGACGCACGTCAATATCTCCTGAATGACTTGGATGATCAGTCGAAATACAGGTCAGCGCAGCTGTATACAGACAACGTGATCAATCCCGGCATGCCATCGACCTATGCGTTCATTGAGCGTGTCGTATCCGAAGTCGTTGCACTTCACAAGCAGGCGGGCGTTCCGCTAAATACCATCCACGTGGGGGGCGACGAACTGCCCAACGGGGCGTGGGAAAAATCGCCCGCCAGTCAGGCGCTGATGAAGCAAATGAAGCTGGCCTCCACGACGGAGTTGTGGGATTACTTCTATGCCCGTGTCGACAAGATCCTGCGCAAGCATGGCTTGTATGCTTCAGGGTGGGAAGAGTTGGGCGCGCGTAAAGTGAAGTTGCGCAGCCAAGACAAGCTGATTCCGAATCCGGTCTTCAACCAGCGAGGCTTTAACTTGTTTGTCTGGAACAACCTCGACGGCGCAGAAGATTTGGCCTATCGCCTTGCCAATGCCGGCTATAGAGTTGTATTAGCGCCGGCAACCAATCTGTACTTTGACATGGCGCATAACAAAAATCCCGACGAGCCTGGCGTGAACTGGGCGGCCTACGTTGACCTCGATACGGTTTACGATTTCGTTCCTCTCGATTACATCAGGAAAGCGGCAGCCGATCCCACTCGCACACCAGGAAAAGACGGGCTGACGGACTACGGACAGCGAAACATTCGCGGAATCGAGGGGACGCTGTTTTCTGAGACCATGCGCGACCCGGCACGCATTGACTATCTGCTCATGCCACGAATGTTGGGACTGGCGGAGCGCGCATGGGCACCGGATCCGGCGTGGGCGCAAGAAGCAGATGGTGTCAAGGCTGCGCAGTTGCACGCTGCCGCATGGTCGAGTTTCGTCAATCAGATTGGCAAGCGCGTCTTGCCGAGACTGGACGCCGAGCACGCGGGTATCCAGTACCGAATTCCGACACCCGGCCTCAAGCGTGTTGATGGTCGTGTGTTGGTCAACCATCAATTGCCCGGCTTCACATTGCGTTATACGACGGATGGGAGTGAGCCGAGTGCAGCCAGTCCGATCGTGACCGGCCCAATCGTGGCGCGCGGTGTCGTTCAGGTTGCCGCGTCTGATCGAAACGGCAGGCAAGGAAAATCATCGCGTGTCGACAATCGCTGAAACGAGCGGGGCCGACTTGTGAAGCAGCAAACAGATTCAGTTTTTGGTTACAGAAACTTTTTTGGGAAATGTAAATTCACCGCAGCACGCAGATTTGCACAACAACTTTGATCGGAGGGACTAGCAAATGAAGAAACCAATGAATGAAAGCGGCAAAAAACCAGGTCGGTATGTGACGTTGCCCAGGCTGACTCCTATTGCCATCGCCTGTTCAACACTGCTGCTGCCGGCGGGCGTCGCGTTCGCCCAGCAGGTCCAGGAGTTGGCGCCAGTGGTCGTTACCGGCCTTCGTGCCAGTATCGAAAGCTCGATCGCCACCAAGCGTAATTCGGACTCGATCGTTGAGGCGGTTTCTTCCGAAGATATCGGGAAGCTGCCCGAAACCAGTATCGCCGAGGCGTTGGCACGTCTGCCGGGTCTCACCGCGCAGCGCGTCAATGGTCGCGATCAGGTGATCTCAATTCGAGGCCTTGCACCGAAATTTGGCGTGACGCTGCTCAACGGCCGCGAAATGGTCAGTACCGGTGACAACCGCTCGGTCGAATACGACCAGTTTCCGGCTGAACTGATCAATAGTGCGACCGTGTACAAGACGCCTGATGCTGCACTTGGTGCGCAGGGACTGTCCGGTACCGTAAATATGAAAACCGTGAGTCCGCTGGATTTGCGGGGACGGCAGCTCAACCTTGGCATTCGCGGCGAAAAAAACGCCAACGGAGCGGTGGTGCCCGGCACCAGCGACAAGGGCAACCGAATCAGTCTTTCGTACATCGACCAGTTTGCCAACAATACCATTGGCGTTGCGCTCGGCTTTGCGCACCTGGATAGCCCGAACCAGGAAAAGTACTTCGACCATTGGTGGTGGGGTAATTCGGCGATCTGGTACGGTGCCTTTCGCGGGCTCGAGAATGCCGATCCGGCCAAGGCGCCAGCCACGTTGCAAGGCTTCGACGCGGGCGTCCGGAATATCGAAAACAAACGCGATGGTGTCATGGCCGTATTCGAATACAAGCCAAACAACGATTTGCACAGCCAGCTCGACCTGTACTATTCCAAGTTCAGCCAGAATTCCCGGGGAATGGAATATCAGGCAAACCTGATGCCCGATTGGAGTGGCAATGGTACGCCGGGCGAATTGGCCTCGGGAGGCCCGATCTACAGCGGCATCAGGACAACCAAGATAGACAACGATACCATCGTAATCGGCGGTTCCATATCGAATGTGGACCCGTTCGTACTGAGTCGCCTGACGCAGCGTGACGACAAAGTGTTTGCAGTGGGTTGGAACAACGAACTCAGGTTCGGCGACTGGAAAGCCATGGCGGACCTGAGCTACTCAAAGGCCGAGCGCGACGAGGTGGTTGCCGAGGCAACGGCGTCGGCCACGACAATGACCGGATTCAGTAACTTCAGCGCCCAGACGGGCTCCGGATTTTCACAATACACGCCGCAGTTGAATTACAGCGCCGGCGGAGTTCTGCAATTGCGCGGCATCAAGGATTGGGGCAGTCTCAACGGTGTCGGCTCGGCGGGTTCGCTATCGCCTATTACGGTTAACGATGAGATGAAGACATTGCGCCTGTCCGCCAGGCGTGGCCTGGACCTGGGGCCTGTGAACAACTTCGATGGTGGGGTGAACTATACCGATCGCAGCAAGGATACGGCTCGCTCGCAGACCATCTATGCACTGAAGAACGGCGTTAGCTGCGTAAACAGCCAGGACGTCTGCGCGCCAATCCCGGCAGGCGCGCTGCTGTCCCCGACCAACCTGAGTTTCGTCGGTCTCCCCAGCCTCACAAGCTGGGACTTGATGAAAGCCTTTGGCAGTGGCGTGTATAACTCTGGTCCGGTCAACGAGTCTTCAGCACCGGGCCGCATTTGGGGTGTGACTGAAAAGGTGACCACCGCCTACGGCAAGCTGGGCCTGGATTTCAACATTGGCATACCGGTACGCGGCAACATCGGTCTGCAGGTCGTGCAAACGAAGCAGAGTTCGACTGGTCAGGTCTGGGATCCCGTAGCGGCCAAAGCCTCGACGATCTCCTTCAGCAAGAGTTATACCGATGTGTTGCCGAGCCTGAATCTCGCGGGCGAACTGGATTCGAACACGTATGTGCGACTCGGTGTCGCGGAGACTCTGGCGCGTCCGAATCTGGAAGACATGCGAGCAGGGTTTACCGCGCAGCCGGCAACCTCCGGTGCCAATATCGGCAAGTGGTCGGGCAGCGGCGGCAATCCGTTCCGCAAGCCTTGGCGCGCCACGGCTTACGATCTTTCAGTGGAAAAATACCTCAGCAAACGCAGCTATGTCTCGCTTGCGGGGTTCCGTAAAGACCTGAAGACCTCGATTTACGTTGACACCTTCAACTTCGACTTCACGGGCTTCCCGAACACCACCGGGATTACGCCTATCAACAACAACATCGGCACGTTGAGCGCCCCGATCAATGGCCAGGGCGGCTATATCGAGGGCGCGGAGGCGAGCGCGGCATTGGATTTCGGGCTGGTAAACAGTTTGCTCGACGGTTTCGGCGCGGTGCTGACGGCTTCACACAACCATAGCAACCTTCCGGGGCATGCCAACGACGGCAAGAAGGACCTGAAGCGCACCATCGAAGGTCTGTCGGGCGACGTGAACAGCATCACGCTCTACTATGAGAAACATGGTCTGTCGGCCCGTGTTGGCCAACGTTACCGGTCCAAATACATCGCCGAGGTGCGCGGTGTATGGATTGATAATTCGCTGGCTGCCATTGAAGCCGAGCGGATCACGGACGTGCAATTGGGCTACGCTTTTGAGAGTGGACCGCTCAAGGGTTTGTCGGTCTTGTTTCAGATCAATAATCTGACCAATACGCCATATCGCACCAGCCTTCAGGACGACTCCAGCACATCCACGCCGATGCGGATGATGCCGGAGCGGTACAACGAGTACGGTCGCCGGTACCTGCTGGGCGCGACCTACAAGTTCTAGGCATTGGCGTAACAGTTGAGCCCCTGAAGGTGAAAGCCGCAGGGGCTCTTGTCTTCAATAACGGCGTGAACGTCGCCCGTAACATTGCTTGCAACCGCGGAATCCTTCAACGCAAAGGTAATCGGGAAACATGAGATCATCAAGAGTCTGGGTGGGCATTATCCTCGCGGCCATGCACGTTGGTCAGGCGTTAGCCGCCGATGGCAACAACACCAGCCAGGACTGGCCGAATCTTGCCGCGTATGCGGGCAAGAATGCCGCACTGGGTCCGCCGGCGAAGCATGAAAATCGCGTTGTTTTCATGGGTGATTCCATTACGGAATTCTGGGACAAGAAGACCTCGGATCTTTTCGCGAACAAGTCGTATATCAATCGTGGCATCAGCGGCCAAACCACGCCGCAAATGCTCGTCCGCTTCAGGCCCGATGTGATCAATCTGAAGCCGAAAGTGGTCGTCATCTTGGCGGGCACCAATGACGTTGCGGGCAATACCGGCCCTGCAAGTGTCGAGATGATCGAGGGCAACATTGCGTCAATGGCGGAGCTCGCCAAGGCGAACGGCATCAAAGTGATCCTCTCGTCGGTGCTGCCGGCGGCAGCCTTTTATTGGATTCCCGAAATCAAACCGGCGGCAGCGATCACCGCACTAAACAAATGGATCAAGGAATATTCTGATCGTAACGGCTTTGTTTACGTCGATTACTATTCGCCCATGGTGGATGAAAAAATGGGCCTGAAGCGGGAATATTCGGGCGATGGCGTACACCCGAATGGGGCCGGCTACAAAGTCATGAACCCGCTTGTCGAAAGTGCCATTCTGAATGCATTGAAGACTGAATGACCCGGTTGCAGCCGAAATGAAGCCTCTGGAGAACCGTTCCCGGGCTATCGATGTCCTGCGCGGCATGACGCTTGCGCTGATGATCATCGTCAACATGTCCATCAGTGACACGCTCTCATACGGCCCCCTGCTGCATGCTGTCTGGAACGGCCTGACGCTTACCGATGTGGTCTTTCCCACCTTCCTGTTCGTGGTCGGGACAGCGCTGAGTTTTACGCTGGGGAAGTATCAGGCCTTGGGCAATCCGGCGGCGTTGAAAAAAATCTTCACGCGCGCGGCATTGATTTTTCTGTGCGGATATTTGCTGTACTGGTTTCCATTTTTGAGATTGACAAGACCGGCCACTTTGCGATGTTGCCCATCGAAAAGACCCGCATTCTCGGGGTGTTGCAGCGCATTGCACTGGCGTATTTCTTCGCTTCGTTGATACTTCAATACGGGAAGCGGCAGGGCGCTATTGTCTTTAGCATTGTTGCCTTGCTCGGGTACTGGTGGATCATGTATGCCTTCGGCGACTACTCGTTGAAGGGCAACGCGGCATTGAAGTTCGACAAGCTGGTGCTGGGCGAATCTCACATGTACCAGGGCGAGGGAATTCCCTTTGACCCCGAGGGCATTCTGGGCACGCTTCCTTCCATCGTGAATGTCATCGCGGGCTACCTGGCTGGACGTTTTGTTATCGAAAAAGGGCAGAACTACGAGACTATCGCCAAACTCATGATGGCTGGCGCGGCCTTCGTTCTCATCGCCTTGCTCTGGAGTAGCGTATTTCCGCTGAACAAGAAGCTGTGGACCAGTTCATATGTGCTCTGCACGATTGGCATCGACCTGTGTGTCCTGGCCGTGCTTACCTACGCAATCGATATGCGCTCGATTCGCAGCGGAACCTACTTTTTCGAGGTGTTTGGCAAGAACACGCTATTCATTTACCTGCTGGCTGAAATCGTGATGTCGGTTTTCTGGCTTGCGCACATTGGTGACATGGCTGTCTTCGACTGGATCTACAAGAAGGGCTTCCAATGGTGGGCGGGCGACAAAAATGGCTCCCTGTTGTTTGCATTGATTTTCATGTTGTCATGCTGGCTGGTGGGCTATGCAATGGACAAGAAAAAGCTGTATATCAAACTTTAGACTCGCGAAGACAATGACGACCCTGATCCTGAAATCACCTCTGTCCGGCTGGTCGTTGTCACTCGCCGATGTTCCCGACCCCGTATTCGCGCAGCGCATGGCAGGGGACGGAGTAGCGATCGACCCGACGGGAAATACCCTGCATGCGCCATGCGACGGCGAGATAGTGCCGATGCCAGGCGCGAAACACGCGCTGACGGTGCGCACATCTTCTGGTCACGACATCCTGCTGCATCTCGGAATCGACACGGTACAACTTGGCGGCAAAGGTTTCGACATGCTTGTGCAACCCGGGCAGCGTGTGAGTACAGGGGAAGCGCTGCTTCGCTTTGACCTCGATCTGATCGCCCGACATGCCCGAAGCCCGGTGACGCCCATCCTGTTCGCATCCGAGGGGGCGATACGTCACCGCAGTGAAAATTGTGCGCTGGCAGTTGGCGACTTTCTGATGGAAATCGCAGTGGGCGCGGCAGCAGGTAGCGCAAATACGCCCGCGCCGCTGGCAGGAATGGAAATCAGCCGGTTTTTCGATATTGCGTTTGATCATGGGCTGCATGCGCGTCCGGCGGCGCTTATTGCGGCCGCGTTGAGGCCGTTTGAATCCCGCGTCAGCATCTTGGCGCGCGGCCGCAGTGGTAATGCGCGTAGCACGGTCGCCATCATGTCGCTGGGAGTTCATTGCGGCGATCGCATAGAGCTCAAGGCCACGGGTTCCGATGCCGCCCTCGCGCTCGCGGCGCTTGAACCCTTGCTGGGTGTCGGAGGTACTGAGCTTGTCGTGACGTCCATCTTCGCTCCTCGCCTTGTGACGGGGCAACATGCCGTCCAGCAGGATGAAGTTCGGCGCATCTCAGCCGTGATTGCCTGCAGCGGAATTGCCATCGGGCAAGCCACGCATCTCGTCCAGTCCGAGGTCGCCGTCTCCGAGATCGGAGCGGGCGTTGCAGCCGAGGCAGTGGCGCTCGATAACGCGATCACCAAAGTGAAGGTCCATCTTGAGGCATTGGCCAGCGCCGCGACTGGCGAACAACAAACCATTCTGACCGCGCATATCGAATTGATCCAGGATCCTGAACTCGCCGCGCGCGCCGACGAATACATTCAACGCGCCAAAAGCGCCGGATATGCATGGCGTCATTCCGTGCGGTCGGTCATCGATGCGCTGCAGGCGGACGGCGACGCGCACATGATCGAGCGTGTGGCGGATTTACGCGACCTGGAAAATCAGGTGCTGCGGGTATTGAGCGGAAACCATCCCGGACACGCGCGGCTCTTGCCGGCGCGCGCAATCCTTATTGCCGATGAATTGCTGCCCTCACAACTGGTGAGCCTGGATGCAGCGTGCATCGCCGGGATTTGTACGGCGCGTGGCGGCCCAACCTCGCACGTGGCCATCATCGCCGCGGCGATGGGCATTCCCGCGCTGGTGGCGGCGGGCCCACAAATTCTCGGTATTGAGGAGGGTAGCGTGCTGGTACTCAATGCAGAGCACGGTCACCTCGACCTCGCACCGACCGATGCCGAACGCGCGGCGATTGAGCGCGATCTTGCCAGCCGTGCAGCGCAACATGTGACCGATCTTGCGGCGGCGATGGACGTCGCTCACACACGTGACCATCAACGCATAAAGGTGTACGCCAATCTCGGTGCATTGGTGGAGGTCGCACCTGCCATAGCGAAGGGCGCGGAGGGCTGCGGCTTGCTGCGCACCGAATTCTGTTTCACGACCGGCGACAGCCACCCGACGAAAAATGAGCAGGCGCGGGAATATCAGGCGATCGCCGACGCGCTGGGCAAACGCCCGCTGACCATCCGCACTCTAGACATCGGTGGCGACAAACCGATTCCGTACTTGCCGTTGCCACGCGAAGACAATCCGGCGCTGGGTTTGCGCGGGCTGCGCACCAGCCTGTGGCAACCGCAGTTGTTGCGCACGCAGTTGCGCGCCATTCTGCGGGTGCAGCCGGTCGTCAATGCCGCATCCTGCTGCCGATGGTGACCGACCTCGCCGACGTGCATATTGTCCACGCAATGCTTGAAGAACTGCGTGACGAAATGGGCATTACAGAGTTGCCGGCGCGTCGGTGATGATCGAAACAATAAGCGTCCGCGCTGCTCGCGGATCAACTCGTGCGAGATGTCGATTTCCTGTCGATCGGCACCAACGATCTTTCACAATACACGCTGGCCATGGATCGCGGTCATCCCGATCTCGCCGCCAAGCTCGATGCTTTGCACCCGGCAGTATTACGCCTCATCAAAACGGCGGCGGATGCCGGCAACGCGCTGCACAAAGAAGTGGCGGTATGTGGCGGGCTCGCTTCCGATCCAATCGCGATACCGATATTGATTGGACTTGGCGTGCACGAAGTCTCCGCCGTGCCGGCGATGATCCCGCGCATCAAGCAAGTGATCCGCTCCCTCGACGCCGGAGCGTGCGCAACACTCGCACAGGAAGCACTTGAGCAGAAAGATGCAACGGCAGTGCGCGCACTTGTCGCGCGCTGGCTGGCGCAATCGCCATCATTTTCCGGGAGCGCAGTCCAATGAAAAGCCTGATCGAATCGACCCAGCAACTCGGCCGCGCGCTGATGTTGCCGATTGCCGTTTTGCCGGTTGCGGGTCTGCTGCTGCGCCTGGGGCAACCGGACTTGATGAACCTCGCGCCCGTGGCGGCGGCAGGAGATGCCATCTTTTCCAATCTGGGCATCCTCTTCGCCATTGGCGTGGCGATAGGGTTGGCGCGCGAAAATAACGGCGCTGCCGGGCTCGCGGCAGTCGTCGGATTTCTGGTCGCTACCAAGGGCGCGGAGGTGCTGATTCAGGTTCCGCCCGAATTGCTCGCCGCCGTGGGTAGCAAGGGCAACGACCTCGCCATCGCTGCGCACAAGGCGAAGCAGTTGGCAAAACTCAGTGTGCCGATTGGCATCATCTCGGGGCTGATATCCGGCGCGCTGTACAACCGCTACAGCGACATACGCTTGCCCAGTTATCTCGCATTCTTCGGTGGCAGGCGTTTCGTGCCGATTGCGGCGGGTTGCGCAGGGCTCGTGGTAGCCGCGGTTTTTGGAATGGGCTGGTCGTATCTCGAACACGGCATGGATGTGAGTCGGAGGCGTACTCGGCGCCGGCGAATTCGGTCTGTTTATTTACGGCGCGCTGAATCGCCTGCTCATCGTCACCGGATTGCACCACATCCTTAATAACCTCGCCTGGTTCCTGATCGGTGATTTCAACGGTGTGACCGGTGACCTGAAACGCTTCTTCGCCGGCGATCCGGCGGCCGGCATGTTCATGGCCGGTTTTTTCCCGGTCATGATGTTTGGGCTGCCGGCAGCATGCCTGGCGATGTATCACACCGCCAAGAAGGAGCGGCGCGCGGCGACCGGTGGCCTGCTCCTGTCGATGGCGCTGACTTCATTTCTGACCGGTGTGACGGAGCCGATCGAATTCACGTTCATGTTCCTCGCGCCCATTCTGTACGCCGTGCACGCAGTGCTCACCGGGCTGTCGATGGTCACCATGCATCTGTTGAACAGCAAGCTCGGTTTCGGTTTTTCGGCGGGCTTGTTTGACTATGTGCTCAATTTCAAACTCGCGACCAATCCGTGGTTGCTGCTTCCCGTCGGCGCTGTGTACTTCGCGTTGTACTACGGGCTGTTCCGCTATTGCATCGTGCGCTTCAACCTGAAAACACCGGGGCGTGAAGTGGACGAGGAAGCGGCTGTTGTCACTGAAGTCAAAGGCGGCAACGACCAGGCCGATGGTTTCATCGCCGCACTTTCGGCGGCGCGCGAATTTGCGCAATGTCGACGCTTGCACCACGCGGTTGACTGATCGTTGCCAACTGCGACAGGGTCGATGAGGCCGCGTTACGCAGACTGGGTTCACGTGGCATGGTCAAGCTTGGCGACAATGGCCTGCAAGTGGTGCTGGGGCCAATCGCCGATCAGGTGGCTGGTGATATTCGCAAACGCATGGCGGCGATGCCGCAAGGGGCCGCCATCGCGCCCGCGCCGTCGTCATACTCGCCGCTACCAGAATCGTCCGCCGGACGCGGTGTCGATCCTGCTCTTGCCCGGGCATTGTTAGCCGCGGTCGGTGGTCGCGCGAACGTGAGTTCCGTTGAGCTTGCGTCAGGCCGTGTGCTTTTCAGCCTGAAGAACGCAGCCGCCGTGAACAATGAATTGCTGCAACCTCTTGCGGTTCGCGGTATCGCGCGACCGAAGCCGACAAGCGTGCATGTATTGCATGAGGATGCGGCCGCACTGGAACAGCAGATTCGCTCAATTCTGGAAGTGTAAAACGCCATTTGACGCGGCTTTCCGGCCGAAAACGACTGAAAATCCGCGCCAGTGCTAGAGTTTCAGCCTTTCATCTGCGCCTGAAACACATGCCCCGCATGTTCGCGCATCGCATGAAATTGCACGGTGGGAAAGCGTTCCGACACCACTTCCAGTTCCGCCACGTGGGTCGCGAGAAATGCCGGCGCATCCACCACATCGTGCGCCACGCGATGGGCGTTGGCGTCGATGAATTTCTTCAGGATGTTCGGGTCATCACAGGTAATCCAGCGCGCCAGCCGATAGCGCGAGGGCTCCAGCCGCGCATCAACGTTGTATTCACCCTTCAGGCGATGCAGCACGACTTCAAATTGCAGCGTGCCGACCGCGCCGAGCAGCAGGCTGCCGCCGGCGATCGGGCGAAACACCTGGATCGCGCCTTCCTCCCCGAGTTGCTGCAATCCCGTGCGCAGCTGTTTGCTTTTCATCGGGTCTTTCAACTCGACCGTCTGAAACGTTTCCGGCGCAAAGTACGGCAAGCCGGTGAATTGCAAGTCCTCGCCTTCCGTTAGCGTATCCCCAAGCCGCAGCGTGCCGTGATTGGGAATGCCGATGATGTCGCCCGAATACGCCTCCTCCAGCAATTCGCGGCGCTGCGAGAGGAATGACACCACCGTGCCGGGACGAATGTCCTTGCCGGTGCGACAGACGCGCAGTTTCATACCGCGTTCGAAGCGGCCCGAACACACACGCAAAAACGCGATGCGATCGCGGTGCGCCGGATCCATGTTCGCCTGAATCTTGAAACACACACCCGTGAACTTCGGTTCGTCTGGCATCACCACGCGTTGCAGTGCGGCGCGGGGCGCCGGCGGCGGTGCCAGGTCGACGAGTGCATCGAGCACTTCGCGCACGCCAAAATTATTGACGGCCGAGCCGAAAAACAGCGGCGATTGTTTGGCCGCCAGAAACGCGTCGCGATCAAACGCCGGGCTCGCCTCGCGGATCAAGCCGATTTCGTTGCGGGCCTGCTCGTGTTCCGTGCCAAAGCGCTCGATTGCGACGGCATTGTTCAGGCCATCGAGGATTTCATCGTCGTCATGCATGCGATCTTCGCCCGCCTGAAACACCCGCATGCTGTTCAAACGCATGTCATAGACGCCGCCGAATTGCCTACCCATGCCGACCGGCCAGGTGAAAGGCACCACATCCATGTTCAATACGCGCTCGACTTCTTCCATCAGCGCGAGTGGTGGCATGACTTCGCGGTCCATCTTGTTGATGAAGGTCAGGATCGGTGTATTGCGTGCGCGGCAGACTTCGATCAATCGCAGCGTCTGCGCTTCCACGCCCTTGGCGGCGTCGATCACCATCAGCGCGGCATCCACGGCAGTCAGCACGCGATAGGTATCCTCGGAGAAATCCTGGTGGCCCGGCGTGTCGAGCAGATTGACCACGCAATCCCGGTATTCCATCTGCATGACCGAACTCGCCACCGAAATGCCGCGCTGCTTTTCAATTTCCATCCAGTCGGAGGTGGCGTGACGGCTGGCCTTGCGCGCCTTGACACTGCCGGCGATCTGGATCGCGCCGGCGAACATCAGCAGTTTCTCAGTCAGCGTGGTCTTGCCCGCGTCCGGGTGGGAGATGATGGCAAACGTGCGTCTGCGCCTGATTTCAGAGGTAAGTGTGGTGCTCATGGAGTTGTTGCGTGGCAAAAACGAACGATTATCGCATTCGCGACATGCCATCACAAACCAAATCAGTCCCTCGTCATCCCCAATGGCCACAATTTGATACAAAATGACCCGGCGATTTGCCTGAAAATAGCGCGCTACCCACCCCGCGCTGTGTGATCACGCAGACGCGACCTGACTTGACCACAAGGAGAGGCGTTTCATGGCTATTACTGTACCGTTCCGGAAGAAAACCATTTCGTACCTGATTTCGTCGCTGCTCGCTTCCGGCGCGATTTTCGTTGCGGGCGCGCAGACACCGCCTGCGCCGAACGGTGTCCCTGGTCCCGCTGGTCCGGCTGGCCCGGCAGGACCAGCCGCCCGCCCCGATGCGGCCGCGCCGAAACCTTTCGCCGAGATCATCAAGGACACCAAACAGATTCCGGGCTATTTCACGCTATACCGCAAGGATGACAAGGTCTGGATCGAGATCAAGCCGGAACAGTTGGACACGCCATTCTTCTTCCAGATCAATTCGACGCGCGGCCTCGGTGAGGGCGGTTTCTATCCGAACTGGATGTTGCGCGGCCATATCGCCGAGTTCAAGAAGCTGGGCAACAACATGCAGTTGATTGCCAAGAACCATCGGTTTGTGGCCAAGGCCGGAACCGCCATTGCGCGCTCGGTCAAAGAGAGCTTTACCGACAGTCTGATCAGCGTCACCACGGTGGCGAGCGCACCGCACCCGGAACGAAAATCGGTCCTGATTGATGCGAATGCACTGTTCCTCGCCGATATACCCGGCACCGCGACACAGCTCGAAACCACCTTTCGGCTGCCGTACGCTTACGATGCGCGCAGCTCCGGCTTCGTCGATGTGCGTTCGACGGACGACCTGACTGCTTTCAATGTCACGGCCCACTACAACATCCCCAAGTTGCCTGCACCGCCGCTGACGCCTCCACCGACGCCGACACCGAAGCCGCCTTCCAATCTGGAAGACAACCGCAGCATGTTCCTCGGCTATTACTACACACTGTCGAAGCTGCCGGAAAAACCGATGGCCGCACGCGTCGCGGACAGCCGCGTCGGGCATTTCGTGGGCCAGCAATGGGACTACACGGACGATCTCGCGCCGTTCCCGCGCCACTACATCATCAATCGCTGGAGACTGGAAAAGAAGGATCCGAACGCGGCGATGTCGGAGCCGGTACAGCCAATTACCTACTGGCTCGACAAGAATATTCCCCACAAATATCGCGCCAAGGTGGCGGAGGGTGTCCTTGAATGGAACAAGGCGTTCGAAAAGATCGGTTTCAAGAACGCCATCCAGACCAAACAGCAGGAAGACAACGCCGAGTTCGACAACAACGATACGCGCCATGCGTCAGTACGCTGGTACGTTGATACCAGTGAAGGCGCGCTGGCCATCGGCCCGAGCCGCACCGATCGGCGCACCGGCGAAATCCTCGACGCCGATATTTCATTTTCCGACGGCTGGACGCGCCTGCCGCGACGCCGTGCCGTGGAGCAACTGACCAGCGTGGCACAGGGCAACAACCACGATCACGTCAAGGCGCATCAGCATTCCGACGCGGAGATCATGCAGTCGCTCGCCCGTGGCGAAATGCCGCAATTGTGCGAATACGAAAGTGCGGCAATGGAAGAGGCGAGTTTCGCCATCGATTTGCTGGCCGCGCGCGGTGACATCGATCCCGATAGCCCGGAAGCGGAAGCGATCGTGCTCGAACAATTGAAGGACGTGGTTACGCACGAAGTCGGCCACACGCTGGGGCTCACCCACAATTTCCGCGCATCCACCATCTATACGCTGGACCAGATGGAAAATGCCGAGTTCACCAAGCTGAACGGGCTCTCGGGTTCGGTGATGGAATACAACGCACTGAACATTGCCCCCAAGGGCAGGAAACAGGGCCAGTACGCCATGACCACGATTGGTCCGTATGACCATTGGGCGATCGAGTACGCGTACAAGCCGCTTAATCCGGCGACGGAAAAGGAAGAGCTGTTAAAGATCGCGTCGCGCTCGAAGGAGCCGCTGCTGGCGTTTGCCAACGATATTGATGCCGGTCTTGGCACGGTCGAAGGCATGGACCCGGAAGTCACGCGCCGCGATCTCGGCGCCGACCCGCTGGCATTCGCTGAACGTCGCATGCTGCTTTCGCGCGAACTGTGGGATCGTCTGCAGGAACGCAAAGATCAAGCCGGGCGAACAGTTCGATGTCCTGCGCCGCAACTTCCTCAGTGCGAACACCCAGGTCGCGCTGGCGTCTAGCGTTGCCGCCAAGTATGTCGGTGGGGTCGTGCATTTGCGTGATCACGCCGACAGTGGCCGTGCTCCGCTGAATCCGGTGCCGGCGGCGAAACAGCGTTTGGCCTTGAAGCTCATCACCGATGGCCTGTTCCGTGCCGAGAGTTTCAAATTCAAGCCGGAATTCGTCTCGCGCCTGGTGCCCGATCAGTTCGATCGCTGGTTTGGCGGCTTCGGTGGATCGAGCCTTGCGTCGGTCGTCAACCCGGATGTCAGCATCAGCGGCGCCGTGTTGGCATTGCAGCGCACGACGCTCGATCAGTTGATGGCCGATGGCGTGGCCGCGCGCATCATCGATGCGCCCAGCAAGATGGCCGATGCCAAACAGGCCTTCGCGCTCTCGGAACTCTATGACACGCTGCAAGGCGCCATCTGGAGCGAGCTGAAAACCGGCGGCGACATCAATCCGCTGCGTCGCAACCTGCAGCGCGAGCACCTGCGCCGCGTGGTGAACACGCTGATCAAGCCCGCCGCAACGACCCCGGCCGACGCGCGCAGCTTGCAACGTGCCAACGCGCAGCAACTGCAGCAGCAGATTCGCGTGGCGATGGCCAAATCGGCAACAAGGAAAGCAAGGCGCATTTGTCGGAGAGCCTGGATGTCCTGACCGAGGCGCTGAAGGCACCATTGCAGCGGGCGGTTTAATTTCGTTATCCGGAACGCGGGCGTCAGAGCCGCCCGCGTAGGTCCGCTCCACCCGCTGCACTTCCGGCGTGGCGCTTGAACCAAATGGTTTCGAGGGTCGCGCCGGTATCTTTTTGTGCGGTTCCACCAACTACTTGATGGATTGAATTGATTAACCTCCAGCACTGTGGCGGCTTCCAAGCCACAAATGTCTCAAAAGCGTCGTCCATGCTAGCGTTTCACCTCGTTGTGCTGGAGAAACAATTATTTGCTAGGTGTTTTGACCGGTCTCGCGTATAGTTCGGTTTGTGCGATGCAGCAACTGAAGTTGGCATCGCAAATGTTCATCGTCTCCTGCCCCGCTTTTCTCCCCGGTCCTGGCGTAACGCCTCGAACCCACGAATCGCAAATAGGTTGGCGCCGATGTTGGTGCGTCACCGTTTGATCTGATTCGTTCTCGCGTAGAACCTTCCGGTCTAAATTGCCGTCTCGATTCCGTTTTCGAGACGACGCCCCGTTTTTGTCTTGTTGCTCTCGTTGCGCAGGCACCGGAATGTCCGCGCTTGGAAAACTGAAAATGAATTTTGATACTCTGGGCTTAGCCGCCCCGATCCGCGAAGCGATTGCCCTCGCGGGTTACACCGACCCCACTCCCGTGCAGGCGCGCGCCGTGCCCGAGGCTCTTGCTGGACGCGACCTGATGGTTTCGTCGCAAACCGGCAGCGGCAAAACGGCGGCATTCATGCTGCCCGCATTGCAGCTGTTGATGGAATCGCATCCGGTCGCCGGACGCGGTCCGCGCGTGCTGGTGTTGACGCCGACGCGTGAATTGTCGATGCAGGTCACCAAAGCCGCCGAAACCTATGGCCGCAAGATGAAGAAAGTGAAAATGCTTTCGCTCGTCGGTGGCATGCCGTACCCGGTGCAGAACCGTTTGCTGAAGGCCGGCGTGGATATTCTGGTGGCAACGCCGGGACGCCTGCTCGATCAGATGCAATCGGGCCGTGTCGATCTGACGCGCCTGCAATTGCTGGTGCTCGACGAAGCCGACCGCATGCTCGACATGGGCTTCAAGGACGACCTGGAAGCGATCGTCGCGCAGACGCCCGCGACGCGCCAAACGCTGCTGTTCTCGGCCACGCTCGAACAAAATATCGTGCGCCTCGCGACGTCGATGCTGAAAGATCCGGTGCGCATCTCCATCGACAGCCAGCAATCGCGTCACGAAAACATCGAACAGCGCCTGCATTTCGCCGACGACATGGGGCACAAGAATCGCCTGCTTGATCACCTGTTGCGCGATGCCGAAATGAACCAGGCCATCGTGTTCACGGCCACCAAGCGCGCGGCCGATGATCTCGCCAGCAACCTGAATGAAAAGGCTTCTCGGTCGCCGCGCTGCATGGCGACATGAAGCAGGGGCGCGCACGCGTACGCTGCAGAATTTGCGTCGCGGCAGTTTGCAAGTGCTGGTTGCCACCGACGTCGCGGCGCGCGGCATCGACGTGCAGGGAATTTCGCACGTCATCAATTACGACCTGCCGCGAGCGGCCGAAGACTATGTGCATCGCATCGGCCGTACTGGTCGCGCCGGCAAGAACGGCATCGCCATCAGCCTCGCCAACGTGCGTGAACATTTTCAGGTAAAGCTGATCGAGCGTTTCACGTCGCAGGCGATTCCCGTCACCACCATCCACGGTCTGGAGCCGAAGGCACGCGTATTCTCCAAGCCTTCGCATCCGGGTTCGCGTCCCGGCGGTCGTCCGGCGGGTAATTTCGGCGACAGCAAGAAATTCGGTGCACGTTCGCCCAGTTCGGGCAAACCGGCCGGATTCAGCGGCTTCGGCAAGAGCGGTTCGGGCAAGCCGGCGGGAAGAACGTTTAGCAAGCCTGCGGGCAAATCCGCCTTGGCAGGGGAAATAAACGATTTCGCATTTGGCTGCATAAAAAGCCCGCGTTTAGCGGGCTTTTTTCTCATCAGCCTACCTTACTGTGCGCAATTGAAAATCGAGCCGCAGGAAATTTACGAAACCAAAAAGGTCGTACGCAATTTCACTTGGTTTTGAGGGCTGCTTTCGGCCGAGGCTGTGTGAAAACGCAGCGAAAAACGGCATCGAAAAAAGTCGACCTCCTAGAATGCGCTGCAATCGATTATTTTGAATCGGGTAATGGTTGGAGGACCCCTGAAATTGCACGAATTCCGGTTCTCCTAGCGTTTTCACACAGCCTCGACCCACTCCAGCCGTTCAGTTTTTCTCGGAAACGGACCTTTAACGCCGACGTTAAGGGGCGCTGCGCTTAGTTTACCGAAGTCACGCGTTATATCCGGCGTCCCCTTGAATGATGGGGTTAGGCGTGACTGGGTGTTGCGCGTATAGTGGGCAGTAGGCACCGCACTTCTCAGCTCGGTACTCTTCAAGTTGCGGCGCGCCGTCAGTGATTTCATAGTAGGTCCCTTGTCTTTAACGAAGGTGTGGCAATTTTGAGTTCGTTCCGTGTGTCGGGGCACCCCAAGGCAACGCCAGTCCCTGTTAGCCGTCAATGGTCGGATTCAGAAAAGAACTTGAGCCGGAAACCGAGCAGAAGCCGCTGTACTTTCTCTGAAGACTGGGTACCACTTGACGCTCGCGGCCCACAGATCTTCAGTGCGGTTCGTCTGACGTTGGTCGCCACCAAGAAGTTGATGCCAGTTGCTTCCTGCACTGCGTACGGTGGCACGCCCTCCGGCGCCTTCTCAAAAAGCTCTTCGATCTCAACGCGAACACTACCACACAAGCGGCTACACCGTTGATCATGGAGACGCTCCTGTACGGGGCGTGGTACCTCCCGGATGCCGGTTGTGACGCCCTAACGAGGCGGTAGAAAAGTATGTTCAAGAGCGCATCGTGCGGGGTTTCAACTGGAAGCTCAAGCTGAAGGTCCGTTGTTGGCCGAAACTGGTCTGTCAATTATAGCTCAATCCGGCAAAGCAATTGAAGTTATGATTCATTGTATCTGCGACACAAAGTATCGTTCTCTTGTTTTGGAATGGAGTCCATATACTGAGGGTTGGAAGCCTCACGGAGCGGGTGCAAGGCACGAGAGTAAATGTGACAAAGTCCAAATTCATCGCTCCATTCCGCGCTCAAGTGACATACCAACCCCTTCATCGACAGGCTGACCCGCTGCGTTTCAGGCGCGATCGAGGGCAGATCAGTCGACACGAAGGCCCAACGAGTCGCGCGCATGCCCGATGATTGCTTGCGCAGCTTCGGGATAGCGAGTCCTTCGCGCCAGCGAGTCTTCTTGATCATGTATGCAAGCTCAACCTCGTACTTGCCCTCGATGTCCCAAGGCAGAAGCCCGCAGCGGCCAAGAAATTCACCTGTGCTTCGATCGATCGTTGCCCAGAGGCCCAGTTCCGGGTGATGCGGATGGCCGTGGCGAAACCAGTTCAACTCTTCCTTGGTTTGCTCAAATGTTCGAGTGCCGTCGGGATAGTACTGTCGGATCTCGGGATCGCGATACAACGTGTACAGCGAATCTATGTCATCCGGCTCGAGATGGCGCAGCACTAGGCGCTCGGTATTCAGGATGACCATGAACAGCGATAGCGCTTTCTGTGAGGCTAACGACGGTGTAGGAAAAGTCTGGTCATGGCGGCAGCCTGTCGAGATCGAATTGGAAGATCAACCCGAAGTTCCGCAGTTGGCCGACGGCTGTCCATCGACCTTAAGCCAAGTTTTGCGCCTGCCGGACACAGTCTGCTGGTTGGATGGTTTGAGCACACATGCACATTGTCTATCATTTTGCTGGCCGAAGGCCAAGGCATAGGCTGAACTGGCGAGACGAATCAGCCTCTCATTCCTGCGCAACTTCTACATTGTGAGTCTCTTCAATGATTGCCAGCAGAGACGAAAAGTGAACTAAGTCCTCGTCGTTGGCGAAGTCGACTCCGTTTTCGGAGAACGTTGCGGTCTGGCGACGAGATTCAATTAGCTTGCATATCCCAAATACCCGCAGCTATCCACTTCTCCCGATTGATGTAGGACCCAGACTGCGCGTTGAGTTGCCAGTTCACCGTTTCGATGAACTTTGCGCGGTACTCTTCTCGTAAGTGCACTGGCATGTCTGCCAACGCTGTCGCGAGCTCGGAAGATGTGGCTATTACCAATTTGTTGAATGCTTCCTTGTGCGCGCGTCAACACAACAAGCTGTTCGAGCACTGCCAAGATTGATTCGTACCGTGCAGCGTGGCGAGGCGGCCCTGCGACAATGCCAGTCTAGTTGAAGTTTCGCCTGCTCATTGTTGAATGCTTGCGCCGCGTGCATGCCCACAGTGGCGCACCGTTTCGCAATCTCAATAAACCTAATCTCGGTTTGATGCATGGTGCAGGTTATTGAGAAGTAAAACCACTTGATCCAGGCGCGTCGAGATGAAGTTCAGTTGGACGTGCAAGCAACGGTCCACTGCTCGCCGAAAGTCACCAGGCATTGAAAGGCATATGTATGCAGGATGTTTGGCAAAGGAAGCCAATCCTTTTACCCAGTCTATGTTCGCAGACCTACATGCAAATTGATTCACCTTTTCCAACCGGCTTTCCGCATTTATGGCAGTGGCCGGCCGCGCGTGACGTGCAACGAAAGCACCTTTGCCTCACGCGGACCCAATCTCAACTAAGACTCGGCAAAGCACATCCCTTCAGGCGATCCACGGCGCGCGGCGATCGCAAATTCTGCTGCAAGTGCTGCGGAAATATCAGCAGGCCAAACGACAGTAATTCGGCACTCACAACACTCAATAAACGACCGACCTGCAGACTCCATTAGCGGCATCGGGATACGCTGAGCCTTTCAGCAAGCAATTGAAAAGTTGATCATTGATTCAACCAGCGGCCTTTAAATCATGATTTCGGGTCGAACGGCTGGTGTTGGCAGGTTTCTGCTTGGCGATAGTAAGCCATCGCATCCCCGCTTTCGATTAGCGCACTACGTTTCATTTCGAGCTCGTTCTGCTCGCGCGTTTGCCGGTGGCCATATCGAACCTGGCGAGAATTGAGAACTCCACCGTCCGCTTGCCTTCGTCAAAGTGGCAGTCAATGAAGTCTTTCGGATTCAACTTCTCGTTAGTGGCCAACTCGACGTATCCAAATCTGTCGTCGCGCACGATCTTGCCTTGTTGAACTTGCGACAGATCTAGAAACTGCACCTTCCAGGAAGAGTCATCCCCCCACTGGCAACCCCATACAAATCCAAAGTCCCCTCTCGGTTCCTCGCAGTCATCACTCCAATACTTTGAACCCGGAAGGGTGGAGCCATCGTTTATGTCCCACCAATCCGGAACGTAAAAACCGACTGGACAGAAACCCTCCGAACGTGGCGTTTCGCTTGCGATTATCTTGCCCGTGTCCAAGTCCATAACCGACGTCGCTGTGGTCCGGCGATACCAACGCGAGCATCCTAGAACCTTGGCGAAATGGCTCAAACGTGCGGTACATGCTCCAGTAATTGCGATGATATTCTGCTATGACTCGCCTGCCCTATCCAAGATGGAAACGTGGAGCGTGTCCCAATTGAGCGGAGACTTTATTACGCCACACTTTGTCACGAACCGTTCGCGTGGTGCGGGCCGTGACTGAATTTCAAACATTCCTGTCGTGTCGATCTCTCAATCCACCAGCGGGGCGTGATACTCATCCGCCCATGCCTTCTTGTCGCCTGTGGTTTTTTCTCTGAGCAGAGACTCCGCCTCTACTTTGCTGTCTTTGGCTCCCCAGTAGTGAGTATTGCCATCACTCAACGAGGTCGAGCGCAATTCATAGATCTTGGTCATCTCTATCGCCTAATTGACGGTAGTCACGAAGTTCGTATGACCGGTAACAGGTGAATTGGGCGGAGTACACGAACCCGCTCCTGGCCGAAACCCGCTTATCAGTTGCATGCACGCGTTGAGGCCTGAGTAACCTGTCGGGTTTATCAAATCAGACCTTCAATGACTTCATGGTTATGTACTCGACAGACTTCATAACGTGAGTCACTACACAACTTTTCGCGTGCGATGCAACAGTACCGGGATATCGCACAGCGACATCACCTTGGTGGCCACGCTTCCGAGCATCATCTGCGCCACGCTGCCGTGGCCGTGTGACCCCATGCAAATCAGGTCGCAGTGCTCGCTATTCGCGGCCTTGATAATGGCGAGCGCGGGTTGATCGCTGGAGGCGGTACGGCCGATGAATTCAACGCCGGCGGCCTTGGCCAATTCTTCCAGCGCGCCGAGGTATTTCCTGGCGATTTCCTCGGTGTGTTTGTCGAAGTCGCTCTCCGGCGCGATGACGGGCGCATACGACATGTCGTTGTAAATCGGCAGGTCGTAGGCGGGCGCCGCGAAGAAGCCGACAACGCTGGCCCCGGCGGCTTTCGCCAATGCAATCGCACCGCGGGCCGCGTCTTCCGCCAGCATTGAGCCGTCGGTGGCGATGAGGAATTTCTTGAACATGCTGGTCTCCTGAATGGACTGACAATGCGGATATAAAGGTGCGCGCATGACGGGCGCGGCGCAGTGCAAGTTGTCAGTCTCTCATGATTCGCGTTTGAGGGTTCGGTCGAGAGGTGACGAACGCCTTGTCGAGAAACGGTATCAGAAGGGCCGTCGCTGAAAGGATCAGTGGAGGTCGTAATACAGGGCGAGCATTGCGTATTCCGCCAATTCCGCTACCGTCGTTCTGACGTGATCGCCGCCCGCATCCTCGATTGTCAAAGGCACACCACCGGGCAACTGCACCATTGCGCGAAATGTCATGCCCGGGCGGCGGCGGATTTCAATGGAGACATTTCGTATCGGTACCGGTGGGAGGTCGGCAGGGTAGTTCAACAGATGCAGGATGAATCGCTTCTCGGCGGGCTGGTGAAATACCGTTAGCCAAACATGGTCATGGGTGTCCGCGCGGAAGCTCGGGCCATCGGGCAAGAGTTCACTGATCAGCCACTGAAACGTCCGGCGCGCGACATGGTGGTCACTGCGCTCCAGTGCGGCGGCGGCGTAGACGACGCGGCCTTTGCCATGGCGCCGGCGCGTGATCGCCGGCATTTGCGTGTCCTCATCGGGCGGCGCGCTGTGGATGCTGGCCCAGTGCGTGTCTTCCAACGAACCGGTGTGTGGATAGCCATAAGGCAGCGTCACGGTGCCGAGAATTTCCAGGTTCGGCGCACGCGCTTCCACTTCGTGCAGGCCGTCGGGCAGACATAAAACCGGCTGCGGCAAACACAGCTGGCGCCACGTTTCGTTGACGGGTTTCATGTAGAGATTGTTCGCCGACAGTGCGCGGACATAGCGCAAGCCGAGACATTCGCCGAGAAGGAAATCATCGCTTCGGCCTTCGAGCGTGTACGTGCCCGTCGCGCCACTGACATACAGGTTGCCGCCGCCGGCGACGTAGGCCGTAAACGCAGCGGCCTCGGCGGCGGACATTCGCGTGGCATCGGGCAATACCACCAC
The DNA here is from genome assembly GCA_016720925.1 of Betaproteobacteria bacterium. Taxonomy (NCBI): domain Bacteria; kingdom Pseudomonadati; phylum Pseudomonadota; class Betaproteobacteria; species Betaproteobacteria bacterium. The sequence goes on from JADKJR010000003.1 coordinate 478,074, forward strand.
CGGAAAGTCGCACAACCGATCCAGTTGCCGGCGGGTGATGACGCCGACGGGGATTCGCTGTCGCCGCAGCGCACTGACCGCGCCGCGCGCCGCCGTCAGGTGCGGCGACGGCAAGGTCAATGCGGACGGATCGGCATAGTCCCCGCCATTCTCCGCGGTACTCATCTTCGAGTAGTCGCTCAGATAGATCACCACATCTTCGACGGGATCGCCGCCGAGAAAGAGTTGGTAGGGCTCCATCGCCGCGAAAATATCTCCCAGCATCGGGTAGACCCCTTCGCAGACCGTTCCCTCTGGGTCAATGGCATCGATCAGTCGAAACCCAGCCGAGGAGGCCAGCGCGGCGAATGCCTGGACGCGCAACTGGCTAGCCGTCTTGGTGCTGACGTGATCGGTGAGATGCGCGCAGCGGCTGGTCATGAACTCGACGGGCCGGCTGTTCGACAGATTGAGCATGAAGCGGCTGGTCATGAACTGTTCGTCCATGTCGCCATAGAAATCACCGCCGAGAAAATCGCTGTGGCGCGCAGAATCCGTGGTGATGCCGAA